>NZ_CAWMYC010000092.1:0-255494 GCF_963872035.1 Scytonema sp. HK-05 | reverse complement strand
TCTCTGTACTAGACAGTACTGGTTGTCCAGTCTTGTCCATTACTTAGCGGATAGCGTTAACTATCATCAGCAAAGTAAATACCTTGCGATCGCCCAAGGGGCACTGCCGAAGGCAATCGCAATCATTATTACTGTTACTACGCGATCGCCGCAAGCCGCGCTGAGATCCAAAGGGACACGCTACGCAAAAGCTAGCACTCAGATGTGCCGTATCTCCTCCCGAGACGCTGCGTCTATGCCTACGGCACGCTTTGCGCATACGGCGATAGGCGTGGCGTTAGCCATAGGCTCAGGCATACCCGAAGGGCTTGTCATCAGACATCGCTCCTCTGTCCAAGGCGATCAGCTTCTAAAATATAAGTATGCTTTCAACTCAAACACAACTCTTGCGACTTTCGCAAGGACAACTCAACCTCTTAGAACGTTGTCCGCGTCAATTTCAACACACCTACCTAGAACAACTCCATTCTCCCGCAGATCCAGAACATGAGGAACGGCAGACTTTAGGTAGCCGCTTTCACTTGCTGATGCAACAGCGAGAAATGGGTTTACCCATTGATACTTTCCTACAAGAGGATACCCAACTGCAAAGCTGGATGACAGCTTTTGCCAATGCAGCACCAGAAATTTTAACACCTGTACCTGGTAGCCATTTCCGTGAAAGCGAACACTACCGGACTCTGCAAGTTCAAGACTATTTACTCACGGTTATCTATGATTTATTGATTGCAGATAACCTGCAAGCACAAATTCTGGACTGGAAAACTTATCCCAAACCGCCGAATAAAGGCAAGTTGGAACAAAACTGGCAAACACGTCTTTACTTGTATGTATTAGCTGAAACCAGCGATTATCTGCCAGAAAATATTTCTATGACTTACTGGTTTGTCCAATCCGAAGGCAAACCGCAAAGTATTAAATTTAGTTACAACACTCTTAAGCACCAACAAACAGTAAAAAGACTGAATCAACTCCTCAGTCAATTAACACATTGGCTGCAAGGTTATTACCAGGGAAAGCCTTTTCCGCAAGAGCCGGAAGGTAGCAAAGCTTGTGATTACTGTCAGTATACAAGGCGGTGCGATCGCTTGCAAGCCACTCCCGAACAGATATCTGCCGCAAAGTCTCCGACAGCGGTAGACACGAACCTACTGAATCTAGCTAGCATTCAAGAAGTGATGCTGTAAATTACAGATAACTTCTTGATTATTTTATGCAATTTGATGATACTGAAGCGGTTTATGTCCGCGAATTAGGAATAGATGACATAGCCCCTGTCTATCACTTAGGGGAAGAGTTATTTACCAGCGATTTATACCCCTATTTATATCGTTGCTGGGACGAATGGGAGGTGATAGGGCTTTATAACACTGATCCAGAATACTGTCTTGTTGCAGAAGTTGATGAGCAACTAGCAGGGTTCATTTTAGGAACTATTATTACCAAAGCAACCTGGACTTACGGTTACATCCTCTGGTTAGGAGTCAGTCCTAAGTTTCAGCGTTGCGGCGTGGGAGACAAGCTGGTTGATAAGGCGATCGCACGCATGATTGAAGATGGGGCGCGTTTCATGCTGGTAGACACAGATCCAGCAAATGTTCCCGCCGTGAAGTTTTTCAACCGTAAGGGTTTTGGTAATGTCCGCCAGCATGTTTTCTTGTCGATGAATTTAAGCAGCCACGACTACTATGGCAGACTGATTGAATACGAACACCAAAAAGCTGAAAGGGCGGGTTACAAGCGTTCTCGTCCTGCAATGCGACCACGCAACAAGTCGGATGGAGTTGTTAGTGAAGTCGCCCTAAATACTTTAGTGAGTGATCACTCCTCGGAAGAACAAGCGCCGGTTTAACTTACTGCCAAAATCATGATTTAGTATTTGGAACCGCTGATGGACACAGATAAATCATCTGTGTCCATCTGTGTCCATCTGTGCTTCATTTCTCAAAACTCGGTTTTTATGAATAGATTTGTTATCTCCATATGCCAGAACAACAGTGGACTCTCGCGACAACTGAACAACCCCCAGAATGGTTCATCCAAGCTGTGAAGCAATATACACCCACATCAGGTGCACTTTTTGCTGCACAATTGTTGTGGCAACGAGGAATACGAGATAAACCACAATTAGCGGCTTTTGTCAATACAAAAACTTATCAACCTGCAAGTCCGTTTGAGTTTGGGCAAGAAATGCATCTGGCGGTGGAACGGTTGCAACAAGCACGAGACGCTGGTGAAAAAGTTGCCATTTGGGGAGACTTTGACGCTGACGGTATCACTTCTACTGCTGTCCTGTGGGATGGCTTGGGACAATTTTTTACCCAAAACACGCAGCTTATTTACTACATTCCCAATCGGTTGACAGAATCCCACGGGCTGAACTGTCAAGGAATTGAGAAGCTAGCAAAACAAGGATTTCAGTTAATTGTAACCTGTGACACTGGCAGTACAAATATTAGTGAAATTATTTATGCTAAGCAACTAGGGATAGATGTTATAGTTACAGACCACCACACTTTACCTCCAGAACGTCCACCCGTAACGGCAATTATTAACCCCCGCTATTTGCCACAGACACATCAGCTATTTCATCTTTCTGGGGTGGCGGTGGCTTACAAGTTAGTCGAAGCTTTTTATCAAACCCTGCCAAATATCCCGCAACAACCGCTACAGGATTTATTAGATTTAGTAGCGGTTGGGTTAATTGCTGACTTGGTGCAGTTGAGTGGAGATTGTCGCTACTTGGCACAATTGGGAATTGGGCGACTGCAAGAAGATTTTAAAAAACCACCAGGAGAAAGACGGCGTCCGGGAGTCGGGCGATTGTTGGAATTATGCCAGAAAAGTGGCGATCGCCCCACAGATATTTCCTTCGGTTTGGGTCCCCGAATTAACGCTGTCAGCCGCATTCAAGGCGATGCTTCTTTTTGCGTGGAATTACTCACAAGCCGCGACCAAAAGCGTGTCAAGGAACTAGCAGAAGTCACAGAATTAGCAAACACCCGTCGCAAATCTTTGCAGAAAGATGTTGCCCAACAAGTCGCGCAAAAGCTTTCCAAAATGGACTTATCAACGACTAGCGTCATCGTTCTGGAAGACCCTCAATGGGCTGTTGGCGTCTTGGGGTTAGTCGCAGGACAAGTCGCACAGGAGACAGGACGTCCGACGATTTTGTTGAGTACCGAGGGAGTGGGGGCTGGGGAAGAATCTTCTCAATCACCAATCCCTAATCCCCAATCCCTAGCCCGTGGTTCTGCGCGTTCGGTGAACTCGGTCGATTTATATCAATTGGTAAAAGACCAGGCACATTTGTTGCATCGATTTGGTGGACATCCCTATGCAGCAGGGTTAAGTCTCCCAGTAGAAAATATTCCATTATTTACAGAAGCAATTAACCAAAGGTTGCGCCAATCATTGGGAGGTGCAACCCTGACACCAACTGTGCAAGCAGACTTAGCTGTCACAGTTGCAGACTTGGGAAAAGAGTTATTTTTGGAACTGAAACTACTAGAACCTTGTGGAATGGGGAACCCAGTTCCGAAACTACTGATTGAAAACTGCTGGTTTGAAAATGCTTGGCATCGCAATCAACAAGATTCGCAGGGGAAAAAGGTACAGTACATAAAAGCCGAGTTTGACATTCGGGATGATTCGACGAGAAGCCCTTTTCCTGGTGTGTGGTGGGGACATTATAAGGATGAATTACCTCTAGGAAGATGTGATTGTATTGCTGAACTGGACTACAACACCTTCAAAAAACGCTATGAAATCCGACTGATAGCCGTCCGTTCGCGTCAGCAATCAGCAATCAGCAATCAGCAATCAGCACTTATACTAGACTGGCGTAACCCATTATTAGAAAAAGACTCAGCACTCAGTACTCAGGACTTAGCAGTTGTGATTAAAGAGTGTCCAACCAGTTGGGACGATTTACGGGTTTGGTTGAGGCGATCGCTTCACAACCAACAACCCTTGGCGCTGGCTTGGTCTAAACCCGACCCCAAACCACCAGAACAAATCTGGCTTACCCTTGTGGGAATTGCCAAATACCTCAGTCGCACAAATCTATCAGTCACCCGCGTCGAGTTATTGGAAAAATTGGGTATAGGTGACCAAGCCTTACTTTTAGGGTTAAGAAGTTTAAAATATTTGGGTTTCAAAATCACACGTCAAGACCGTTTTTTGCTTTTCACCCAAGGTTCAGCCATAGAATCAACTCTTGCAGAAGCTGGTATTTCACAATTTTTAGCCGCCGTACGCGAAGAACAGTTTCAGCAACAGTACTTTGCTGATGTACCTTTATCTACTATTGAGGCGATCGTTCATATTTCATAATAGATTTCTTGCAAAAGTATGATGAGTAGGCTAGTGAGAAGAGCAATATTAGTTATTAGAAGGATGAAGTATGAAGTATGAAAATTTTTCATCCTTCAACCTTTATCCTTCATACTTCCTTTGGTCATTTTTTCCTTTACTGAGAATCGTCCACAATCGGCGGATTAGCTATAATGCCACTGGCAACACTTAAGTGTATTTTAGAATCACCAGACTTATCTGTGCTAGGAACATTCGGAATTATCGTCTGAGAAATAAGATAAGAGATGAGAGTGGCAACTCCCTTATCGCCAATATCCTGATAGATATCTAGTGCCTGTTGATAAGCTTTTAAAGCTTCCCCTAACTGTTTATTCGCGTGTTCTAGTAACTTTTCCGCTTCCGCTTTACGGGTATTTTGATTTTGGGGTAGTGTTTGGTTAGTCATTTGATGCTCCTCTTTAAGGGTAATTTCCTAAATACATTCACTTTGACTAAAGACAAATATATATACCCGCTGAAATCACACCATTTCGGATATTCGTATCAGAACTCATATCTATGTCCTGATGAACACTGATAAAAAACGAAGAACTTCACCCGCCTCCCTTCCCGTCTCTGCAAACACTACAGCACCAGAGCAAATTTTTAGATTTCCTTAAGATTGCACACGATCTGATGTAGATTTCAATTGTTTAAGGTACGTCTCCAGTTCCTCTACTCTTTGCTTGTTACCTAAAGTTTTGTAACTATCTCGTGCTTGAGTCAGCCAGTTCATGGCAGCTTTTTGGTCATCTACCGCGACATACAAATCGCCCAAAGCTTCAGCAATCTGGGCTTGCTGTACCATATCCTTACTCGCGATCGCCTGTTTATGTGCATTTAAATAATGAGTCTCAGCAAGCACACTGACTCCTGCTTGCCAGTAGAGTTCGCCAAGCTTTCGAGAGACGGAAGTCTCTTTACTACCACCAATTATCAAAGCTTCTAGCGTCTCAATCGCCTCTGATTTTAGGTCAGAACCAATATAAAAAAAAGCACTTTGCAAAGCTTTTACTTTATCGGAAACTTGCTGATTATTCAGTTGGGCAATGGCTGTTTTCACAACTTGCGCTTCTTGCTTTGACAATAGGCTAAAACCCCTTGCATTTGGTTTTTCATCTGTTGAAAACTTACCGTTGTCAGCTTTAACAATCAGCAAATATTCCCCGCTAGGTTGCAGTTCTG
Source organism: Scytonema sp. HK-05 (assembly GCF_963872035.1). Lineage (NCBI taxonomy): Bacteria > Bacillati > Cyanobacteriota > Cyanophyceae > Nostocales > Scytonemataceae > Scytonema > Scytonema sp. HK-05. The sequence goes on along the minus strand of NZ_CAWMYC010000092.1, from coordinate 249,953 downwards.
GTTTCCCAGGATACACAATTTCATTGGTATTCACCTTTGTTTGCCAAACAACTGAATCACCTTTTTGTAAACTGACATCATAGCTTTTGACACCCAAAACTTGATTCCAGCGTAGCCTCGGCTTGTCAGTTAGTAGCAATGTGAGGCGGGGACTAATGACGTAGGGAATATCCGGGTTGATGGGACTGCGAGGATCGCCACTTTCGGCGCGTCTGCACTGGGCAATAATCGGTATTTGACTAACTTGAGTGCTGAGTGCTGCTGGGATAATTGGTGCTATCAATATCAAAAGCAACAAGCAAACAGCAAAAAACCAAAGGGAAATTTTAGCTTTTCTACTCTTTGCTTTCCAGTTTTTTGGTAGTGCACTAAACTTCATTATTTAGTCCTTGAGGTTTTAGAACTGCGGACTGATTACAATGTAACTTACCAACAAAGAACTCTGAATTCAGCTTGGGAATATAATACTGCTTCTGGTGTGGCATACATCACATGTATAGGCATACCATTGCCGTGCCCCTACAAACGTCTGTATTGCACTCAGTTAAAAACGGCTATATTTATAAATAGAATAATTCTTCAATATTAGACTTCTTGCAAAAGTCATATCATGATATTTAAAACCACAGATGCACACGAGATGTACACTAGTTATTTATCTGTGTCCATCTGTGTCCATCTGTGGTTTCATTTCATTCTTCTTGACGTTTGGCAACAGATGAGTGAATCTTCTAGATTTATTGATGAAGTAGTTCAGAATTCTAAGTTATCCTCAATTAATATTTTTCGCCGCCTCATTAACCCACTGTTTTTCCTCTGGAGTTCCAGAATTGCCATATTTCATGCAATTTCTCCAAGCCAAAAATGCCCCTTGCTTATTTTGTTGTTTTTCTAAAACTTTGGCTTGCAGGCAATATGCTGCAGCGCGATCGCTCTTGATATGAATTGCTTTTTGAAGAGAATTTTCAGCTTCTTGATAATTCCCTAGTTCTAAATACGCCCACCCCAAGTTTTTCAACATTGCATATTTAGCTTTGTTATCGTAAGCAAATGGCAGCCCCTCTCGTAGTAGCGTCACTGCTGTTGTATATTCTTTATCTAAAATATGTAAACGCGCTAAGTTATTGTAAGCTCTGTCGTAACCCTTTTGCACAGCTATTTTATAAGCAACACGAGCTTGAGCAAATTTATTTTTGTCTTCATAAAGTAAGCCTAAATTGTAATCAGCTTCTGGCATCTTTGGGTTAAAAAATAGAGCCAATTGATAATATATCTTGGCAACGTCAAAACTTTTCTGCTGATATTTGGCAAATCCCCAACCGTTGAGGTTAAAAGCTATCTCTGGTGAATATTTCCACAAATTAATGCCCCCACTGCTCAAAACCAAAAAGCCAGCTAGCAAAAACTGAAAACTACGTTTTTTTGATAATTTATCCTGTGTTGTTTTCTGTTTATCAGCTAGTCGTTCATCTGACTTAAATTGAAGAGTAAATGTATTTTGTAGTAAGCGCTTCAGCGCTAAATAACTGACTCCAAACCCTGTCCCTGGTATAGTATCTCCTCTATCTTGGGATAATTGAGAACTTTGTTGATTGCCTTGGAGCCGATTTAATATTTCTTGGCAATTTTGAGGTCGCTGTCCGGGGAAAGGCGCTATAAGGCGGTCAATTAAGTTTGCTAATTCTGGCGAAACATCAGTTAGATGATCACGCCAAATTAATTCCCCAGTTTCCGAGTTTTTGGGAAAATCGAGAGGAGATTTTCCAGTCAGCAAACAGACAAAAGTTCGTCCTAGAGCAAAAAAGTCTGATTGTGGAACAGCATAACCCTCAGCTTGCTCTGGAGGGGTGAACCCAGGAGAAACAAGTACAGTGCCGGTTTGTTTGCCTTGTTGTTTTTCCAGGTAAGTCGTTGTCACTTCCCTGACAGCACCAAAGTCAATCAGCACCAATTGCCCATCAGGTTTCAGCATGATGTTAGAGAGTTTGATATCGCGGTGCAGATACTGGTGCTGATGCAGTTCGTTAAGTATCTCTACCAGTTGGATTAACCATTCGCGTGCTTGTTCTGTGGTGAGTGGTTGATTTCCTCTAGCTTGCAACCACTGTTGCAAGTTAGAACCTGCTATTTTCTCCATCACGATGCAGTGTAACGCTTCACCATTGCCATCAGACCAAGTAAAAGAGCTATCTGGCTCTACACGTGGAATACCAGGGTGCTTTAGGCGAGCTAATAATTCGGCTTCTCGTTGAAATAGGGCGATCGCCTTGAGTTTGATTGTCGGGTTGTGGAAACGCTCTAGACTGAGAACTTTCAATACTTTTGTCGTGCCGTTATCATCCACCTCAAACACTTTACCAAAACCACCGCCACCAATTTGACGGACAACTTTGTAGCGTCCTTGAAGTAACATTCCTGGATGAATCATGGCGACAACCATCATGGCGAGTGTCTTTGCTCCAGCAGATTGATTCTTCTACAAAAGAAAACCGACTGATTCCAGAAAACTAATCCCTACCTATCAGTGGAAGGCGAACAGTGAAAATCGACCCTACTCCAGGTTCACTTCTAACAAAAATTTCACCACCCATCATATGGCAAAAGTGACGGCTAATTGCTAATCCCAATCCAGTACCACCATATTTTTTTGTTGTTGAAGCGTCCCCTTGGCTAAAAGGTTGAAATAGCTGTTGCTGTTGTTCAGAGGACATACCAATGCCTGTGTCTTGAACAGTAAACGTGATCATTCCAGGAGCATCGTTCCCGTGGAAGTCTAGCATTTCCTTGTTGACTATCAGTGTCACCTTGCCGTTGGTGGTAAACTTGGCAGCGTTGCTTAGGAGATTGTACAGCACCTGTCGTAGCTTAGTCTGGTCAGTGTACATAATGCCAAGTTCGCCATGAAAATTCACTTCTAAAACATTGGCATTTTTCTCCACCAAAGGCTTAACTGTTAGGACAACGTTATTGATGAGCGTGGCGAGTTCAAATGTCTCTGGGTAGAAAGTCATTTTCCCCGCTTCAATTCGTGATAAGTCGAGGATGTCGTTGATTAATGTCAGTAAATGCCTACCCGCACCATTGATAGATTCAAGATCCTCAATAAAATCTTCTGTCATTCCAAAATCAGCAGCATCATCTTTAAGCAGTTGGCTCAAGCCAATGATGGCATTCAACGGGGTGCGTAACTCATGGCTAATATTGGCGAGAAACTGGCTTTTTGCTTTGCTGGCTCCTTCTGCGAGTTCTTTTGCTTGTTGTAGTTCTTTTGTACGCTGTGATACCCGTTCAATCAAACGATTGAGAGATTTGGCGAGTAATCCAATTTCATCTTCGGTGCTGACAGGGGCTCGCAAATTAAAGTTAGATTTTTTCGCCACCTGTTCCGCGACTTGAGTCACCAGGATGACTGGTTCGGCGATCGCCCGAGAAGTACGCCATGCTACAATTGCGGCAATAGCTACCGACAGCAGCATACTCACTACAGCAATTAATCTCTCGATTCCTTTTGCCATTTCCACGCCTCTTGCTATTCCCTGCTCTTGCTGTTGGGCACTTTGCAAGATACGGCTCAATTGTTGAGTTAGCTCATCTAGCCGCGTGGTTGTTCCACCGTTCATAATATCCAGCAACTTGTTTCGTGCGGAGGAAATCTCCTGTTGATTTTGTGGCTGCTGCTCAAGCTGCTGCAAAACTGATTCAACTTGAATAACGTAAAATTTTAGGTTACTAGAGTAGTCATTCAATATAGTTCGTAGAGTGTCTTCCGTTGCTGCTAGCTTTCCTGGCTTGCTGTCTATGAAATCCGTAATGTTTTTCTCAATCCTGTTAGCTTTCTCAACACTGTTTAAAAATTCGGCTCTTTTGCTATAAAGACGTTTTGGATCGTCCACTAAAGCAACCAACTTTGAGCTATTCAATTGTGCATCTACTAAGGCATCTTTGTAGCTACCAAGCATTTTTGTTTGAAACTGGGCATGACTTAATTGCCCCGTTTCTATCCCCCGGTAGTAATTAGCGATGACAAACCCAGTCAGTGAACCCAAAAAGCCAATTCCAATTGCCAGAAAGTACCCATAGCCAATCTTCTGATGAATGCGCCAAGAACTTGCTTTGAGTTTCCCTCGGGAGGGAAATTCTATAGTCGGGAGTTCATCCTCGGTAGAGGGCTGTTCGGCTGACACTTGTGTTATTTCCCAATTGCTGTCAACAGCGGTTGGCTTTTGAGTTTGCATTCCTCAAATCTCCTTGCCCTCCCGCAAAAATTATCGGATTTGTATCAAAGCTCAGATTTTGTTCAATTTTTGATTAACACCTACTACATTATCATTATCTTCTTTTTTAACAGAAGCAAAGCGTTTCCTACTTAAGGATGAAGTTTCAAGTTTCAAAGAAAAGCTAATTTTTAAAGTAGAAATTATGAACTTTTTATAAAGCGCCCTTATTCTAGTCTACACAAAGCCGCCCAAAAAGCATCTACATCTTTCATGCTTTTTAAGGGCTTATACTCGCTTGTTCCTTTGTGCTTATTTTCTGCTTTTAGCAACTCTTCCTGCCCTTCTGGGAAACTATACTTTCTGTTGACGATACACATACTTTATTTTTCTCGCTGTCTTCAGTCATTAGTATACTTTGCACGATTTCTATTATATTTGAGCAGTTTTTATATGATTAATCAGGCTATTGACAGCGTCATGTAGCCATCCATATAGCGGTTTTCAATTGAATAGAATACTACAGTTCTAGATTCTTGTGTGATGCTCCGCACAGCCCGTTCTAAATTCGGGCGAGCAAGATCCCTACCCCACAATATTTCTATTACACAAACAGCGAGAACTGCTATAATTTACTGGCACTGCAGGTAAGCTAGCATACTATCACAAATCCTGCCACTACAAGGTTCGATTCTAAAAAACTTTTCTATTATATATTACAAATCATTAAGAGCCCCCCAAGGAAAGGGGGGTTCCAGGAATCTGAGGAGTTAGGAGTTAAACTTATTCAAGCTCCTAACTCCTGACTGTATTTATACAGCCGCAGCCGACAGTAAATTGTTGACTGCTTGGTTCAACAATTCCGCCTTATCGGTACGCTCCCAAGGCAAATCTAAATCGCTCCGCCCCAAATGACCGTAAGCCGCGACGTCCTGATAAAAACGTCCGCCTCGTTCACTGGGCAGGTTGCGTAAATTGAAGGCATGGATAATGCCCGCTGGACGCAGTTCAAAATGCTGTTGGACCACTTCCAGCAAGATTTGGTCATCGACTTTACCCGTGCCAAAAGTCTCCAACATAATGCTCACCGGCCGTGCTACACCGATCGCATAACTCAGCTGAACTTCGCATTTTTCTGCCAATCCTGCGGCGACAATATTTTTCGCCACATACCGACAGGCATACGCCGCACTCCGGTCTACCTTGGTGGGGTCTTTGCCAGAAAAAGCTCCACCGCCGTGTCGCGAGTAGCCACCGTAGGTATCAACAATGATTTTACGTCCGGTCAGACCAGAATCTCCCTGAGGACCGCCGATGACAAACTTGCCTGTGGGGTTAACCAAAAAGCGAGTTTGCTCATCTGGCTTAACATCAATGTCTCCAAAGACAGGTTCTACCACCGCTGACCAAAGGTCTTCTTTAATCTTGGCTTGCACTTCTGCCTCATCAGTGATGTCACCAATGGTAGCTGTGTGCTGAGTAGAAATCAGGATGGTATCAATCCCTACAGGTCGTCCGTCTTCATATGCTATGGTGACTTGCGTTTTCCCATCAGGACGCAGGTACGGCAAATCACCTGTTTTACGGACTGCAGCCAGTCGGCGAGCAATGCGGTGAGCAAGACAGATGGGCAACGGCATCAGTTCTGGTGTTTCGTTGCAAGCGAAACCAAACATGATACCTTGGTCGCCAGCACCAATTGTGTCAAATAGCTCATCACTCTGCTCCTCGCGGGTTTCTTGAGCAGTGTTAACACCTTGGGCAATATCAGGCGATTGTTCGTCCAATGCGACAATCACCGAGCAGCTGTTGGCACAGAAGCCGTTATCAGCGTTGGTGTAACCAATCTCGGCAATTTTTTTGCGGGCGAGATTGACATAATTCACATTTGCCTTGGTGGTAATTTCACCAGTGATTAATACCAAACCAGTGTTTACCACAACCTCAGCAGCAACACGACTACTGGGATCTTGTGAGAGAAGGGTATCTAGAATGGTATCTGAGATTTGATCGCAGATTTTATCTGGATGTCCCTCTGTCACTGACTCGGAGCTAAATAGATAACGACGAGACAAGTGTAGTTCCTCCATAGAAGGTTTTCCAACTGACTAAACAAAGCGTTTAGTTCAGCCACTTTAATCTGCAATCATAACAATATTTTTACAATCCTACTTCGTAGTTATGCGATTTTTATAAAACTTCCTACTTAAGAGTGATTATTTTAAAGATAGATAAAAGTTACCCTACTGGTTTATCGTTGTTTAGGAAATCAGGGACACAGCACAGAAAAAAATCTAACCTATAATCTGTAAAGCGTCCCGTACAGCTATAAAAAAATCGGGGGACACCCGTAAGCACCCCCAAAAGCTTCGACACAAATACACCAACTGTCACTAAACGTTAACAGCTAGCTTTGCTTCCTTGGATGTCAACCGTTCGTAAGCAGTACGCATTTTCAAACCTGTTAGAACTTGGAACAAACCAGTTCCATTATTAGAACCTGGATACTCGCGGTGCTGGAGTAACAACTGAGTCATCTCACCTTTGTACTTGGTGGATGTGTTACTCAAATGAGTTTCGATGTAAATCACTTCTTCCAGATTGTCAAATTGACCATCTACCTCTAACACAGAGACGTAACGACCATAGTACACATCTGAGCCATAGTACAGTTGCATACCAGGGTAAGAACAGCTCAGTTTGCGTCCGCAGGGAGTCCACTGAATTGTTGACCCTTCATCAAACAGGTAGACTGGGGCAAAGCCTTCTTTGCCTTCCCGCTGGAGCATACGTACCCGCAAAACTTTGCGCTCTTTATCGTCTTTAATTAAGTTTGTGGGCAATACCTGGAGAACCACATCAGCAAACTCTCTTTGTGGTTCAATGTACTTGCTAAAATCAGGTTTACGGGAATTGATTTGAGCTAAGACATCTTCATAGCGGTGACCGCGCTCTGCCATGTCTCGCTGAATCTTCCAAGCAATTTTGACTTCATCGCTGATGTCAAAATATACACTAAAGTCGATAAGTTGGCGCACGCGCTCATCATACAAAGGATGCAACCCCTCAACCACTACAATGTGATTCGGCTCGATTCGCTCTGGTGGATCGATGTTGCCGGTTTCGTGGTTGTAAATTGGCTTATCAATTGCTTGACCATTCTTGAGCGCTTTGATTTGCTCATACATCAAGTCAAAATTGTTTGCTCTTGGGTCAAGTGCAGTTATTCCTGTTTCTTTGCGCTGCTTGCGGTCTAATGAGTGATAGTCATCTAAGCAAATGACTGTCATTAACTCTTCACCGAATAAATCTATCAGGCGACGCAAAAAAGTAGATTTACCGCACCCGGAGTCTCCAGCGACTCCAATCAATACCACGCGTTCCGGCTTACTCATAAATCTCCTCTAGATACTAAAGATGAATCAATAATTTTTCTCACAACAATTTTCCAGCTAGGAGTATCCTTCAACGGTTTATCCTGCTTTGTCGCCTCCAGCAGCGCTATGACACATCAAACGGGTACACAACACAGTGGCTGCAGACACCTGTCTCATCTGTCTGAACTCGTTACTGGTAAGTATTTAATCCTAGTGTTATATTGGATTGTAACAGAATGGAGTACTCTATACAAGGCTTGCTGTATTTCCTTTCAATCAGTTTTCCACCCAGTAGGAACCGAACAAAATTTTTACAACCACCTATAACAGGCGTGGTCTTGTGAAGTCTTTGCTTGTGACTCCATATAAATAAGTTTATACGGTATCTTTTTTCTTTTCAATTTTTTTGTCAAAGAAAATTGACTCCTTTGAATTCTAATTTGTGAACAATGCTCGCTTAGATGGAAATCAGAAATTTCGAGACAGACTTGAGCAAGTGACCAAAAAAGTCATTCTTGCAGTAATTTTGCGTATATGCTCAAATTTGAGGTAGAAAAATCTAGCATGACACGCTCATAGTGGTTGACAGATTTTTCACATCAAGTAAAACTTATTTTAGTTGCTTATGTAAGGTTTCTCTCTATCAGAATTTAGTAGCTGGAGTATGCCTCAATTCTGGAAATACCCATAATGGGGGATGAAAATTCAGCAAATAATATTCTGTCTAAAACTCCCAGACTCATTTTCTGTGGAAAGAGGGAAAATTGCAAAATTGGAGAAGTAAAACGAATCGCAAACAATATACTCGTGATTGATATTCTCCAAGGTAAACGCTCTTTAGGGTTATCTACCTAACAAGTGGTAAGAAGTTATCTCCCTCTTTAGAGGTAGTACTTCAGGAAAAAAAATTAAATTGACTCATTATTAACATTCTCCAAAAGACTTATCGTCTAATTTAGAAGGTGAACAGGTGTGTTTTTTTGCAATTCCTGCTTGTCTTTGGTGAGTGTATGTCGCAAAGCATTGGCTAGAGATGCCGCTTTCCCAAAAGCGCCAGTTTTGTCAAGCCAAAATCAGGTAAACTAAAGCTGGCGCATAGTGCTGGGAAGGGTTTTCCAGAAAAGGTTAAGTAGACATCGGAGTGGTAGAAGAAATGTACATTAAAGGTGCTGTTGAAGGTGCTGCCAACACAGAATCAGGTAGCCGCGTTTTCGTATACGAAGTGGTGGGTCTGCGTCAGAGCGAAGAAACTGATAAAACGAGCTACCAAATTCGTAACAGTGGCAGTGTATTCATCAGAGTGCCTTACAACCGTATGAATCAGGAGATGCGGCGTATCACTCGCCTAGGTGGCAAGATTGTTAGCATTCAGCCTTTGAGTGCTGTGGACCAACTTAACGGTAAAGCTTCCACGAGCAACGCCACATCTGGTGAGACTGCTAACATTGCAAATGGTAAAGCCACACCTGTAGCTGAGGAACAGCCCAAGAAAAAGGATAAAGAAGGCAACACCATGACTCAAGCGAAAGCTAAAAAAGACGCCCACGCTGACGTTCCCGTCAATATTTACCGTCCAAACGCTCCATTTGTAGGAAAATGCATATCTAATGAAGCGTTAGTGCAAGAAGGCGGAATTGGTATTGTTCAGCACCTAAAATTCGACATATCCGGCGGTGATTTGCGGTATATAGAAGGTCAAAGTATCGGCATTATCCCACCCGGTGTTGACAAGAACGGCAAGCCAGAAAAACTCAGACTGTACTCGATCGCCTCGACTCGCCATGGCGATGATGTGGATGACAAAACAGTATCGCTTTGCGTCCGTCAATTGGAGTACAAGCACCCAGAAACTGCTGAAACAGTGTACGGTGTTTGCTCGACTCACCTGTGTTTCCTCAAACCAGGAGACGACGTAAAAATCACAGGTCCTGTGGGTAAAGAAATGTTGTTACCCGCTGATCCTGATGCCAAAGTGATCATGATGGCGACAGGAACAGGTATTGCGCCTATGCGGGCTTACCTGTGGCGGATGTTCAAGGACAACGAAAGAGCCGCTAACCCAGAATACCAGTTTAATGGGTTTGCTTGGTTGATATTTGGTATCCCCACAACTCCCAACATCATTTACAAGCAAGAACTAGAAGAAATCCAACAGAAGTATCCCGATAATTTCCGCCTAACTTATGCCATCAGCCGCGAACAGAAAAACGCACAAGGTGGCAGAATGTATATCCAAGACCGCGTAGCAGAACACGCAGATGAACTGTGGCAGTTGATTAAAGAAGAGAAAACCCACACCTACATCTGTGGTTTGCGGGGTATGGAAGATGGTATCGATGCAGCGCTGACAGCCGCAGCTGCAAAAGAAGGCGTAACTTGGAGTGATTACCAGAAAAACCTCAAGAAAGCTGGTCGTTGGCACGTAGAAACCTACTAATTTAGTCATGAGTCATGAGCCATGAGTCATTAGACTTTTGACAAAAGGCTATAGACTAAATTAAATAAAGATAATCTGTAGGTAGGGCATATGCCCTACCTACAATTGTTGTGTATTTGACAACATAATCTAAAATCCAAAATATAAAATTGGTATAAATCTTGTGGGTGTAAAGCTGGGAATACTGGGATTAGGCACTGTAGGAACGGGTACAGTGCAATTGTTACAAGATAAAAGTTTTCGTCACCCGTTGTTACAGGAAGTAGAAATTTATCGCGTGGGAGTGCGATCGCTCGACAAACCCCGCGCAGTCACATTGCCAGATTCCGTATTGACAACAGATTTAGAAGCAATTGTCAGTGACCCAGCGGTAGATATTGTGGTCGAGGTGATGGGTGGACTGGAAAAGGCGCGATCGCTCATCCTGAAGGCAATTCAAAATGGCAAGCATGTGGTGACTGCCAACAAAGCAGTGATTTCCCGTTTTGGTGATGAAATCTTCACAGCAGCAAATCAAGCTGGCGTATACGTCATGCTGGAAGCCGCCGTTGGTGGTGGTATTCCAGTCATTCAACCGTTGAAGCAATCTTTAAGTGTCAACCGCATACACACCGTCACTGGTATCATTAACGGCACGACGAACTACATCCTCACACGGATGCAAACAGAAGGTGGTAACTTTAGCGATGTTTTAGCGGATGCCCAACGCTTAGGTTATGCTGAGGCTGACCCCACTGCTGATGTCGATGGCTTAGACGCCGCAGATAAAATAGCCATCCTCGCATCATTAGCCTTTGGTGGACGCATCAAGTTAAAAGATGTCTACAGTGAGGGGATTCGGCAAGTCAGCAAGACAGATATTGCTTATGCCGAGAAATTAGGATTTGTGATCAAACTCCTGGCGATTGCGCAAAGCGCAGCGCCGCTTGCGGCGATCGCCAACAGAACGACCCCCTCATCTCCCTCATCTCCCTCATCTCCTCTGATCTCAGTCAGAGTCCATCCTACCTTAGTTCCTAAAGCACACCCCTTAGCCAGCATTAACGGCGTAAATAACGCCATTTTGATCGAAGGCGAACCTATAGGACAGGTGATGTTTTTTGGTCCTGGTGCTGGTGCTGGTGCAACTGCTAGTGCTGTATCATCGGATATTTTGAACTTAGTAGCAGCACTCAAAAAGAGCAAAACAGCACTAAATCCGCTGCTTGCTTGCGCACATCAAGACTACTGCCAAATTGTGCCAATGGCAGAACTTGTCACCCGATTTTACGCTCGTTTTCTTACAAAAGACCAACCTGGAGTGATTGGCAAATTGGGAACTTGCTTTGGCAACCACGGAGTCAGCTTAGAGTCTATCGTTCAAACAGGCTTTCAGGGAGAACTAGCAGAAATTGTTGTTGTCACTCACGATGTCCAAGAAGGTGATTTTCGGCAAGCATTAACAGAAATTCAAACCCTTACAGCAGTAGACAGTATCCCTAGCTTGCTGCGAGTAGTTTGAAAACAAAGGTTATAGTGGACAGGGGGAATTTAATGAATCCGTAACCTGAAAGCTGTAACCTATTACCTAAGACCCTCAAACCTATTCCCTACCCCCAAAAAGATGACAGATATCCCTCCTTCAGATCCAAAGTCATCTCAAAGAAATACCCTTGGCTTTGATGAATTTATCGCTATTCTTGTTGCTTTTTCTACCATTGGGTTGATTTTATTTTGGTCATTTTCCCGTAAGGATTCTAGTTGGAACATAAATGGTTTGCTATTGCCTTCCCCTACTTCCTCTGCTCCTCCTGTTACCCCCGCTAGGCCTGGTCAACCAGTCGTTCCATTTATTGTTCCTAGTGTCAAGCCAACAGTCACTCCATCCCCAACTGACCAAAATACCTTTGAAGATGAGTTACCTCCGGTTTCTAACTTAGCCCCAAACGAGCCACAGCCAGAAGACGAATCAACATCTTCTCAGACGACAACCAGACAACAATATTCTGTAGTTGCTCCTGGTGAAAAATTGCCAACAATTCCCCCGCCACTCGCTTTTACGGATGTACCTAGTGAGTTTTGGGGACGGCGTTTTATTGATGTTCTTTCTTCTCGTGGGATAATCAAAGGCTTTCCTGATTACTCTTTTAGACCGAATCAGCCTGTCACCCGTGCGGAATTTGCTGCCATTTTGCAACAAGCTTTTGGCAAAAGAGTTAATAGTACTTCAGCAGATTTCAAGGATGTCTCAGCCGAATTCTGGGCAACTCCAGCGATTAGCCAATCCATCAGTACTGGATTTTTAAAAGGCTATCCAGACAAAACCTTCCAACCAGAGCAGAAAATTCCACGAGTACAAGTTTTAGTTGCTCTTGCGAGTGGGTTGAATCTGAAAGTACCCTCTTCCCCAGATAAACTTTTAAGCGTCTATAAAGATGCCAAAGAAATTCCTAAATATGCTCTTGATAAGGTAGCAGCAGCTACAGAAAATAGTCTTGTAGTAAACCAGCCAGACCCAGAAATATTTGCTCCAAATCAAGAAGCTACCCGTGCTGAGGTAGCTGCTATGGTTCATCAAGCTTTAGTGCGAATGGGAAAGTTACAACCCATCCAATCTCAGAACATTGTGAGAGTGCCTCGTTAAGCTTTGCTATGCAAGTGGTCAAGCAAAATTAACCGAGTGGACTGACTCACACAGCGCTGATTCTTATGATTAGACCAGAAATCGTAGGGTGAGCATTGCTCACCAATATCTCAAATGTTTCCCAGATGAGCTTTAAGAAGCAATGCCCACCCGAAAGAAAACCGCTGTAAACTAAAAGCCTGCTTACGCAGGCTTTGTTTTGGTAGCCCCGGACTCCCAGTCTGAGGGCGTAAAATGAGGGAGCCAGGACTTTAGAAGAAATTGATAGCGCATAAGCCCGAATGGCTCTAGCACTGCATCAATAGCAGCTATTTAGCTTTCTGAAATTTGTTTGCCAACAACTTGTGATTTGAGGGCTGCAATTTCACTGGTTAACTCTTCCCGATTTGAAGCTTTGAGTAGATAGCGGTAAACAAACCATGCAGAGTAACCAATACCAATTAACTCAAAGGTAGGTGCGACTAAGGGAATGTCATTCAAAGCATCCAAGATTGCCAAGACTACCCTAACGGTGACAATGGCTGTCACAATCAAACCAATGGTAATCAGGGGCTGTTTGTATCTATTAAAGAAGGTTCCCAGATAGTCGGGCAGTGTCGCTAAAAAACCAGAAACTTGTTCTCCGTATTTTAGCCATTGATCTTGAGACTGCGCGGTTGGCTGGAGTTTAGTTATGGTTCCTGTTTGGTTGTTGATATTTGGCACTGTTGCCTCTGGAGACTTAGTTTCCACAATTTCCGGTTCTTGCATTTGGGCTTCCTTAATTTTCACACTTCAGTTACTTTAAATGCGGACAGTTACATCCAAAAAGCTGTTGACTAGGCGATGCACCAGCGCATCAGCACAACTGACTTTGGGGTACAACGAGGTTTTAGTTCCCTATAACCATAATTGTCCCTGAACCATTACTTCATCAACTACAAGGTAGAAAACCACTCAGAGGGTAGCAGCCATAACGTAGTAGGATGACTGGGAAATAGCGTTCTAAATTCATTTTTGGATGAACTAGAATCCTGAATATAGGGCTATTTGACGCCCTATGAGTTGCCAAGAATGGTACTCGTCTAAGTACAAATCATGCAAAAATCAGTCCACCTTTCATTTATACAAGTCTAAATGCCGATTTTACCCGATTTTTACCCGATATTTAAGCTATTTTAAGCTGTCATCCTGGATTAATACATTTATATTGATAGTTCAAACTGAGAGAGGTTATTAGTTATACTAAATTGACACTAAAAATAAGTTTGATAATTTAAAAATATTTATATCTACCAACAATTAACATAAGCATCTTCAGGCATAGTCAATATGTTGTAGGTTTACACCTGAATAATTTATGCATTAGGGGGGAAGCTAAATTAGCCATGATAGTTAAACGAGCCAACCCCTAAATCGCTGTTGCTATTGCCAAGGAGTTTTTAGCTTCCCGCGCAGGTAATGCAAAATCAAAACAAAAATCTTTTCAAAAGAAGTAGGTTTATGGGATCATCTCCACAGTTAGCCTATTTTTCAGGCTCTCCCACTTAACGACAAAGATAAGTAAAAGTAATCAATCTGCTCAGAAAATCCGTGTGCAAGGAATTTACCAATCTCTAGTCCCTACTTCCCACAATCGAAGCTATGGTAGGTTCTATTTCCAATCAGGAATTTCTGCATCTTCACCACCAACCCCGATACCTGTGTTAAATATCTCAGCGTTGGTAATGTTGAGGTCATTCATGGATGCCCCATAGACATTAGAGTCATAAATCGTAGCACGACTAAAATTCACGCCGTTGAGATTCGCTTTCTTGAAGTCAACGTTTGTTGCCAAAGCTGACGTTAAATTAGCTCCTGCTAAGTTTGCACCCGTTAAGTCAGCGCCTTCAAGATTCGCGTTTGCCAAGTTGGCTCCTTTGAGATTCGCATTTCTCAAGTCAGCACCAATTAAATGCGCACCACTGAGGTTAGCTTTCGATAGATCGCACCCACTACATTCCCCAGTTGAAATTAGCTTTTTGACGTGTTGCGGATTAGCAGCGTTAACTGAAGTTGCTAAGAGCAGGGGAGTAAATACGGTTAGAGCAGCTAAAATGTTGAATTTCATGATATTTCCCCTTTTTAATACAAGTCGCTTCCGTTTTCTCCTCACAGTTCTATTATCGCCTGTATAGCTTCTTTGGTATAGATTGACGACATAAGTAGGTTGTGAGTTACGTCAGCTTTTTTTGTGATGGTAGACAAGTCCTCTTGGTTTTGAGGAACTGCTGATGTATGAATATATGAACCTTATCGATCCACCACTGAAAACAATAATAACACTTGGTTTCAGTGGTAAGTTCTGCCATAAGGCGTTAATCAATATCTGCTATGAGGCGTAAATGGCAGAACAGGTAGCTGAGCAAAGCTTTCTTACTTTATAGGTATTTACTGGCAAAGCAACACCCTGATAGTACTACTACCAGGGTGGTATGAATCTTTGCCAAAAGACCACAAGAAACAATCGTAAAGAGCTTTCTACATATACTTTTTCAGCAACAACCCTAACTTTTCTTTAGTGACTGCTGGAGCCTTTTCTAGGTTCGTCAAAATCGCATACTTTAAGGCTGAATGTGCATCACTTGGGGGTGGGTTTTCAGTTAAACGCCGTACCGTTTCTTGAATCACTTTCTGAGCATTGACTGCATTTCGCTGCAAATTAGCAATTACCATGTCTACCGTCACGTTATCGTGATCTGGATGCCAACAATCGTAATCTGTCGCTAGCGCTAAAGTCGCATAAGCAATTTCTGCTTCCCGTGCTAACTTCGCTTCTGGCAAATTCGTCATCCCAATTACTGTTGCACCCCAACTGCGGTAAAGATTTGACTCTGCTTTTGTCGAAAATGCTGGTCCTTCCATACACACATAGGTACCGCCACGATGCAGCGTGATATCCGGTAAGTTGAGAGATGCGATCGCCGAAGCGACAACTCCAGCCAAATTTTTACAAATTGGATCCCCAAAAGCGATATGAGCAACAATTCCCTCACCGAAAAACGTTGAAACCCGATTTTTCGTTCTATCAATAAATTGATCGGGAACCACCAAATCCAGTGGTTTCACTTCTTCCTTCAATGAACCTACAGCTGAAGCCGAGATTAAATACTCTACACCCAGTTGCTTCATTGCATAGATATTGGCGCGAAATGGCAACTCGGAAGGTAACAGCGTGTGATTACGACCATGACGCGCTAAAAAAGCGACTCGCGTACCCTCTAAACTTCCCAGTATCAAAGCATCAGATGGTGAACCAAACGGCGTCTGGATATGCACCTCTTCGATATCTTTGAGGGCATCCATTTTGTATAAACCGCTGCCACCAATAATTCCAATACGAGTTTCTGCCATTATCTTTAAACTTCGTTAGGGTTAGGGAATAAAATTAAGAGTTACGAGTTATAAATAATAACTCATAACTCATAACTCTTAACTTTTAGAAGTAATCTACCCGTGCATCTAACCCACGTGAGCGTAACCATTTAGACAAGTCTTCTGCTTGTGAGCGTTCTCTAAATTGTCCAGCATTTACAAAAGGACCAAGTCTAGATTCAGCGCGGAAAGCCTCGGGAATATACTGACGCACTTGATCCAAAGTGTCATTTCTAGAAATCGGTACGACCACGACAAAGCGATTCTCCCCTTTAGGACTCCATCCTGTAGAATTGTCTGGATTATTGCTTATCCCTAATGCTTGCCAAGTTTGATAATTGACAAACCCAGTCGTTTCCAGTCCATAATATCGCTGGAATTGAGCTACAGCATCTCTAGTTGCTGGACCATAATAACCAGTGATATCACCGTTAAAGAATCGCAAATTCTGCAAACGCTGTTGCACGACTGTAACTCGCCGACTTCTCTCACCTTGACAAATATCTCCGGTTGTTGAACAACCATAATTTTGCCCAGGATTTTGCCCAGGATTTTGCCCATAATTTTGCCCAGGATTTTGCCCATAATTTTGCCCTCCAAGAGCTGTCGTTATGGCTCCTAAGGTTTGTGAGTCGGCGACACCGCTGGGTACTATTCGATAATCTTGCTGAAAACGTGCCACAGCTTCCTGGGTTGTTGGACCAAAGTAGCCAGTTGGATTCACTCTAAAGTAGCCCAACTGCTGCAAATCCTGTTGCAATTCTCTCACCTCGGCACCTGAGTCACCCAAATTTAAAGCATTGGGCAAGTTATCTCCACCAATACCGTCTGAGGAATTGTAAGTTGAGGTGTAAGTTGAGGTGTAAGTTGAGGAATTGTCAGATGAGGAATTGTAAGTTGAGGAATTGTAAGCTGAGGAATTGTAAGCTGAGGAATTATTTCTGTTAAGACTGATACGTATTGCTTCTTTTGTTCTCCCACCGACAACACCATCAGCACGTATTCCATATGATTGCTGGAATCTTACGACTGCTCGTTGAGTTTCTGGACCAAAGTTGCCTGTTATCGGACCATTAAAGTAACCTAACCGCCGCAAATCCTGCTGTAACCTAGTGACAGCTTGACCTCTGCTACCTGGTTGCAAACCCCCACTCACACTTCCACCAGGTCTTCTACTTTGACATTGAGATTGCAAGGCTTGTTGAGTTCTAGCACCCACAACTCCAACAGCTGGTAGTCCATTGGTTTGCTGGAACCGAATCACAGCATTCTGGGTTAAGGAAGCAAACTTACCTGTTACCGGACCATTATAATAGCCCAGCTTGCTCAAACATCTTTGGATTTCTGAGACTTGAGAACCGCTACTTCCTACTTTCTCAACTGCCACCGCCCGCTGGGCTATACTTAGAACTGCTAAAGTCAGTGCTACAGATAAAAGGTGTATGGCACCACAGCTAGACACTGTTTTCCAGTTTAACTGTGCAAAAAGATTATAATTAACTTGGACCTGTTCATCCTCATTTCTTATTGATGCCTCGTTTGCTTCAGCAAACTGAAGATAACCAATCTTTTCCATAATTGTTTCAAGTTCTTAGTTTAGATAATTTCCCTGTTGTAGATTTGGTCTGATACAGAGCGTTAGTCAATTGTTTGTATATACCATTATTGATACACTTGTGTAACAGATAATTCCTTACAACTCGTTTTGTAATGATTAAAATTTTATTTATTCCGTAAATTCACCGTAGTCGTGCCAAATCTTTACTGCTTGATACCGTACATTAAGAAAACCTTGAAAATACTGTTTACAAAGGTTTCATACACCAAGCAACTAACCCCCCAATTTGACTGAATTGCACAAATTGACTTATAAAAAAAATATACCAGTTTCTTAAGTAAATTGCTTGGCTTGGCTATAGTAGCAGTCCCACCCCACTACACATTACAAGATTGTTCTGTTTGTGGAACACGAGTTAAAAAGTCATTGTCTACTGCTACCCACACATGTCATGAATGTGGAACAGTCATGCACCGTGACCACAATGCCACTAGTACCGCAAGGCGGAAGTCATGCATTCAAAAGTCAAAAGTCAAAAGTATTATGGAATGGGCTTTTTAGGGATTTTAAATGGTGAACCAGCGCTGCAGGAGGGTTTCCCTCCGTAGGCGACTGGTGAACCCGAAGGGTTGCCCTATTTACGCCGAACTGTACTAGGTTGATTTTGAACAAAGGACTTAAAAGTGAGCCACTTGCGGTGGACGGGTTCCCCGGCATAAGCAAAGTGGCGTTCGTCCTAGACGTGCCGTGCCTCCTCCGGAGGAGCTGCGCTAACGGCGATAGCCGTGGCGTTAGCCATAGGCATACCCGAAGGGGACTGTGGGGCGCACAGAATTCTATTGCTCCGGGACAGAACAACCTCTCATGACGGTGGGGAAACTCCTCTAGACAAGTTGACTGGATGAAGGGAGAATCCCACGGCGTGTCTGCGGTGGGAGCATCAATTGACATGAGCCATCATCAAATGCTCAGCCAAAATTCGATTTACTGTATCCCGATATGGTAAAGAAATTGGCAAGCTCCAGAATCTTCTGAATAAAGGAAGGCGTGGTGACTTGAAGCTAATCGTCACGATGTTAGGTTTTACTTCGTTCCACTTATAGGATGCTAGCTTCTCCCACTTCACCACTGAAAACATATAGCAGATGCCATTCTCTCTCAACTCCAGGCTGCTCAATCCTACGCAGAGCAAATAGATGGCAAGCGACCAGTAGAAAACCAATTGTGATATGACTTGTGCCAGATTAGTGTTACTCTCAAGCCCTGTTGAAATTTGATTGATCGCCGACCAAGTGAAGAGGACTGTGAACAGGACTTCCAATGCACCAAACCAAAAAATTATTTTGCTCACTGAAAGCCGTCCTGCATTAAGTAATAAAGCACCAGCCTTTGCCTTTCGCCAGTTCCAGCTAAGTAGCCATAAAGCCACAAATGCTGCAAAAAGAAAATCAAAGCTTATCAATCCATATTTGCCTAGTGAATGAAACCCTAAGCTAAAGAGGAAACCCAGTGGGAGCAACAAAGCAGTGCGAAGCAAACGTCTTTGAGCGACTTCGTGCCCGAGTGTACGGCGGGAAATAGCGTATACAATTGCCATAAACAGCAGAATAACAATTAATGGTGCCAATGTTGCAGAAAAGAACTCAATCATTGCTATATCCTTACATCTAACGTTCTTTATAGATATCAAGCCCCAATTATCAAGGCATATTTTAGTCATAAGTGTTGAACTATAGAACTTATGCACTATAGAAATCGTCTACATATGCATTGACAATAGGTCTTTTTTACAAGCTTTATATATAAAGCTGTTAGCTAAACTTTAGGTAGCAATTGTCAAGAACTGAGAAATTTTTAAACACAACCCTCAAAAATTCTCTTCTCTCAAGATTTACACCCACCATACAACCACGCTAGGAACGCTTCGCATAACGCATTAATCACATCACAACTGATTTGTAAAGTGCATAAATTCTAATCTATATGTAGTAGCCAATTTCGCTAGGATATGCAGCCTTTATCCTACCTGGTGACTCTTCCCAGATTCCTTGATGGGATTGTTTGTGATGGCGAACGGATACACCAGCTACGCAAGTGCCGTGAGTATTCGATAGAAGTCCGGTGACCTCACACCCTTGCAGAAAGCGGATGTTATTGATAAGAGCTAAGCGGCGGCGCACCTTGCAATCTATTAAATCGCGACTGAATCCCAACATAGAAATATCGGAGGGAAAGCGAACTCCCCATCCAGCAGGATTAAGCCACATCATATCTGCTGCCACATCTATTAAATGAGCACCAGCAGCAATCATTTCGTCGCGCAGTCCAGGGAAAAATTTTTCGAGGATGATCTGACCTTGCAGCAAAAGCACATGTATGTGGCGAGACTGAGGAGTTCCCTTGCGCGGAATAGGTTCTTCAGGAAATTGATCTCGTTCAATGAGCGTGACTGCAGGGAAGCGATCGCTCAAAATCCGAGCCACGACTAACCCAGCCATACTACCGCCGATCACAATTGCATGATTGTTCGCCATTTTTATTGTGATAAATTTCCTTTTTCTCAAGTTTAAGCTAACCTGCTGTTGTGAAAGCTTAGCTCAAAGGCACTCAAAAATTGCTGTATGTGCTGATTGTGTAGGCTCGTGTTTTTTAAACTTCTGAAATTATTGAAATGAAGCTTTAAATTTGACTAAGTTTCTTAATAAAAAAATGGCTGCTAAGCGCGTTTATCGTTTGAATAAAAGACAAATGAGGTGACGGAAAAGCCTAAAGCCGTGCTAAGTAGCTATAAGAGTTTGATTTTTCACGCGCAAAGCGATTGTCTATTCATCCCTATCAGGCAATGAAAAGAATAGTATGAGTCTTGGCAGCTTAAGGTATATGTTTTACTGTTGTTGGTTTACTGTTATTGGTCTGTTTGCTCTGTCTGTGTCTGTTGGGAATCCTCTTGTTTGTCAACTTTCTGCGTATTACCTGCTTTCACCCAACCTTCTTGTTCGCCATCTTCCAAGCGAATCTTTTGCCAGACTTGATCTTCGCTTTGTTCGAGAACGATCACTCTTGAATTAAAACCAATCCCACCAACACGTTCAGCATCCTGCTTTGCTTCTGCTCGCAAAATCAAGCCTTGCTTCCAAGTAACACGCGCTTGGTAAGCTCCTGGTGGTAATGGCTTGGGCGATTCGCTAGCCTTTGGAGTCGGGGTTGGCTTAGGAGAAGCTTCACCCTTCGCGTCAGGCTTAGACGCTGCTTTTGCTGCTTTAGGTACAGTCGGTTTTGGCTTTTCCCCTCTGACAGCGGGGCTATCATTGGCAAAAATGGGTTTGGCGGGAGGTGCTGAGGTTCGATTCATAAAATACAAAGCAGCAGCGACTCCACCGCCAGCTAAGATAGCAAGCGCCAAGAAAATCCCTAGTGTATACTTCAGTATGTTAATCATAGTGACAAGTTCACCCTACAAATTTATGAATTATAAATTATGAATTATGAAAATTTTTACTGTTCATAATTCATAATTTTTCACTCATTATTGCAACTGGCGTTGAATGCGATCGCTCAAAGGATTGTGTTTGGAAGCCAGACGCGCTCTACCCGCCGCCGCCCATTCTTGCAGTTGCTGAATTTGCTCGACAGCGGTTCGTGCTAGGGGTATGATCTGACTGGCAGCTTCTAAAATGTCATCGGTATTGAAGTCCCGGTTTTGGCTAAACCCGATGTGCATTGCTTCAATCAAAGTTTGCTCAATTTCTGCTCCAGAAAAATCAGGTGTTTCGTAAGCTAACCTATCAATATCGTAATTTTTTAAGTTATGCGCACGCAGTCGAGATAAATGCACGGTAAAAATTGCTTTTCTCTCTTCTTGACTTGGCAAACCAACAAAGAAAATTTCATCAAACCGCCCTTTTCGCAGCATTTCTGGTGGTAGCGCTTGAATGTCGTTGGCGGTAGAAACAACAAACACAGGTGAGGTTTTCTCGGCTAACCAAGTAATAAATGTACCAAAAACACGGCTCGTGGTTCCCGCATCACCTTTGCTACCTAGCCCGGAAAAGGCTTTATCTATCTCATCTATCCACAACACACAAGGAGCGAGGGCTTCGGCGACTTGTATCATTTGTCGAGTGCGGGATTCCGACTCACCCACCAAACCCCCAAACAATCGTCCCACATCGAGACGCAACAAAGGTAAATGCCAATGATGGGCGATCGCCTTTGCAGTTAACGATTTCCCAGTTCCCTGAATTCCCACCAACATCAAACCACGGGGGTGCGGTAATCCGTACTGTCGCGCTTTTTCGGTAAATGCTCCACCTCGGCGGAGGAGCCAATCTTTGAGGTTATCCAGTCCGCCGATATCAGAAATTTGCTCTGTGGCTGGGTAAAAGTCGAGGATTTGAGTTTGGCGAATGGTTTGGCGCTTTTCTTCCAAAACCAGATCCACGTCTTCTGGTTGTAGTTCACCGTGCGTCGCGATCGCCCGTGATAAAACCCGACGAATGCGTTCCATCGATAGCCCTTGACAAGAGCGCACCAAGTCATCTAAAACTCTACCAGGAAGAGAGTGACCAGTCGCGGCTATCAAACGTTCCACTTCCGCTTTAATTTCCGTGGCGGCGGGTAAGGGAAACTCAAGGACAGTAAGAACTTCGCTTAAGTCGTCAGGAATCGCAACTCTCGGCGACAGCAACACGATATTTTTTGGTTGGGACTTGAGGAGTCGGGCGAAGTTGCGGAGTTTGCGGGCGATCGCCACATCTTCTAAAAACCGATGGTAATCTCGGAGAATAAACACCCCAGGCGCAGAAGCTGGGAGTTTTTCCACCAATTCCAAAGCTTGTAAGGGGTTACGCCGACCAAACCCAGCATCGTTGGGATTGCCTTGATAACCATCCACAAAATCCCAAGTATACACTGGACGATTACCCTGGTTCGCGGCTTCTTCGCGGATAGCCGCTTCTACCCGTTCCTCTTCATAGGTGGGAATGTAGATTAAGGGGTAGCGGGCGCGTAATAGGAGTTTAAACTCGTCACGGAAGCTCATAAGTAGATGTTAGGAGTAAGTTGTTAGTTCTTTTCTCATTGTTCAGGTTTGTTATGCTTCTAACAACTCATTAACCCTGACTTTTGACGCCATGTGGAAAAATCCACACTAAACCTAACCCCCAACCCCTTCCCTACGAGGCTCATTTTGACGGTTAGAGAGACGCGATAAATCGCCGTCTCTACAGAAGATCTATCCCTCAATTATTCCTTGACAGACTACTACCCTTCGGGAACGCTAAGAGCGATCGCTCCATTCGCAATGACAAATGTATATTCAATTTTGCATTAATACTTATCAGGTTATTTTCATGGGGAGCATCCCAATTTGGCAAAAAGCCCCTCAGGCTATAAGCCTGGGGCTATACTAACAAAGCCTGCCTTGTGCGTATAGCGATACCCGAATAGGGTATTGTGGCAAAATTGGGATGGTCTGTTTTCATGTCTCGTTCTCCCCGGAATTTACAACCAGGATTCTGCTATCACATCACCACCCGGTGCAATAACCGCGAATTTCGGCTCACCCGCTTAGAATGTCGGGAAGTGCTTTTATACGCTATCAAAAAAGCACAGCAGAAGTATGGCTTTAAACTCTATGCTCTTTGTATCATGAGCAACGCCCCTTTGGGGAAGTCAAAAGTCAAAAGTCAAAAGTCAAAAGTCAAAAATAAGTATTTGAAAATAGCTGCTATGTTATGATTGTGCTCCCTAATTTTAGTTTTGAGCATGAGTAATTATATACCAATTTCTGATAGAACCTTTGAATTTGCTGTTAGGATAACAAAGTTATGTTCATATCTTGATAAGCAACCAGGTACAGCCCCTCCGGGGAAGTCAAAAGTATCAAGTCAAAAGTCAAAATTAAGAACCCCCACAAATAAATTTGAGGACTTAGCGGATACTTCTTTTTTTGACTTTTGACTTTTGACTTTTGAATTTGAGCGCAGCGAGTGGTCTCGTTCTGCCGAAAGTAACAAGGATTTTATAAGCAAGCAAGCAATAGCTCTTAAAGAAGCAAAGGAAACAAGATATTGGCTAAAGCTGTTAGTTAAGTCAGAAATAATGCCTGAAGTAAAAATAGTAAGTCTGTTAGATGAATGCGAGCAGTTAATTAGAATTATTGCTAAATCAATAGTAACGAGTAAAGAAAAATCCTAATAATAATTTTTTGACTTTTGACTTTTGACTTTTGACTTCCCCAAAGGGGTTGCCAGGTATTGAAATCCGGAAATGTTGATTCTAGCGTGCAAAAGGAAGCTGCAATAAATATTCACAAAATTCTGAAACGCTTAGATGTTACAGTTTACAAGTCTCGATGCGAGAGAAGAGAATACCCCACCAAAATTGTGAAATACGCCACGTAACATTGTGAACCACAGGTAGGTGTCCCCTTGGGGCAATAGTATCAAAAGTGACTTCAACGAACGTCTCCATCCAGCTTCTTTCCACTCTCCAACCGACGCGATCGCCAAACTTTTTCCAGGCTTCTTCGTAGAATTTACCGTCCGGCTTGCCACCGACACTGAGGTAAATTTCCTTTTGAACGCTGAAGCCAAAACGCCCATTGCTGTATTTTACCCAAAGTTGGTCAATTGTGCGCAGGTCAGTGCAGGGAAAGTTTAAGAGTTCTTCTTCTCTAATCCAGTCATTTTCCTTGCGCCCGACAGCTTGGAGCATCACCAGATAAGTTTCATAGTCAGCTTCTTTCCACTTGCCTGCTGCTAGCAAGTCACGCAGTTTGGTGTAGTCTATTCCCTTTTCAGAGGGCAGATCATCAGTCTGCTGGTTTTGTCGTTGCAGTCTTTCGGCTTCTTGTTGTTCCCCTTCTTGTTTCAGTAAATTTACGAATTCGTTTTTAATCTCGTAGTAGTTTTGCAACTTCTTTAATTCAGCTTCAGCTTTTTCCCCCAGTGGGTATCCTTGTTCAGCTACTTTCTTGTTAAATTGTTGCTTGTAAATCTTATAAGGTTCTAATACTTCTTCTTGGACTGCACAAGCTTGTTCATCCGTTAATCCTAACTTTTTCTGTAAATTATTTAATATGTGGGATTCAATGTCATCATCAATCACGCCATCAGAAGCAAATTCTTCAACTTTCTGACGATACTTAATAATATTTTCTGGTTCTTCCTGTTTGGTTATAGGGGGAGTTGGTGGTGTTAGTGTGGGTGAAGGAGAAATAACACTTGCTTTGCGAGCATCCTGTGGGGGTGAAGTGAGTGTAGGGGTGGTATTTATACTTTCCCCATGCAAATCTTCTTTTCTGAACAGTTGAGGTGTCAAATGCTCTTGAATCCCTGCCATGCGGATGACTCTACAACCAAGTTTATATGCGAATTCAACGCTTCTTCCAGCCCCCAGAGCATCGTAAAATCCAACAGCAAATTTAATGGCAGCTCTATCGCCAATTTCCTGACTCATGCCGATAACATAATCAATATGTTGGGCAATGGCTTTGGCTTGAATCTCGGAATAGCAAGCATTAAGTAATACACACTCTACTTGATCTGCGAACAAGTCAAACAGTCCAGCTAATGCTGCTGCATCCACTAGCTTTTGTTGTCCGGTATTATCTTCAAATATTAAACCCTCTTCCCCTGCACCATGTCCGGAAAAATGAATAATCTGGGGTTCGTAATTCAGAATAGAGCGGTGAATATCTAAGTCGCGCACTGCTTCTGCCGACTCTATCTTAAAGCTGTCGCGTTTTTTCGCTAGTTGTAACCCTTCCTTAATTTCACGAATCTCCTCATTCAAACGCAGTTGTTTGGTACCTTTGGGATTCGCTGACAACACTAAGATTTTTTTGACTGGAATTTCATCATTCATTTCATGTCAGGGTTTTATTAATAATATTTCCAGGTTAAAATCTTCCTTTGATCCTCTGGCTAGACATTGGCTTGATAGGGGTTTGCCTACACCACTCTCTCATAACTATGTCAATTCTATATGTTTCCATACTAGGGAATACAATAAAGCAACCGTGAATTCCGCAAAAGATTGTGTTATGCAGCAAGGGCAACCCACCTTGAATTCTTGATGGTGCGTTGCGCTGTGCGACAACACAACGCCAGTTGCTACAACGCGGGAAACCCGCGCAGGAATGACAAATGAGGTCAAACGAGCTAACGATTGTTATCAGCAAGCACTAAAAATTTACCAGGAAATTGGCGTTCGCTCAGCGGCTCCTCCGGAGCATCGCTTGGGTGAAGCTAACACCTTAAAAGCGATTGGCGATGTTTTGCAGTTCCAAAAAACGTAGCCCTGAAGCTTTAGAACGTTACGAACAAGCATTGGCATTCTACCGCGATATTGGCGTTCGCTCAGCGGCTCCTCCGGAGCATCGCTTGGGTGAAGCAAACACCTTAAAAGCGATTGGCGATGTTTTGCAGTTCCAAAAAACGTAGCCCTGAAGCTTTAGAACGTTACGAACAAGCATTGGCATTCTACCGCGATATTGGCGTTCGCTCAGCGGCTCCTCCGGAGCATCGCTTGGGTGAAGCAAACACCTTAAAAGCGATTGGCGATGTTTTGCAGTTCCAAAAAACGTAGCCCTGAAGCATTAGAACGTTACGAACAAGCTTTGGCATTCTACCGCGATATTGGCGCTCGCTTGGGTGAAGCAAACACCTTACAAGCGATTGGCGATGTTTTGCAGTTCCTGGGACGTAGCCCTGAAGCATTAGAACGTTACGAACAAGCATTGGCATTCTACCGCGAAACTGGTTCTCGCTTGGGTGAAGCTAACGTTCTGCAAGAGTTTGGCAAATTACAAGATGACCCAGTTCAAGGGCTAGAATATCTCCAACAAGCTCAAAACCTTTACCTTGAAATTGGCGATATCTATAGCCAAAGCCGCAATCTACTCTACTTTATCGCCGATACTCAATTAAACATGGGACAGCGAGACGCCGCTGTTGACTCCTTGCATCAAGCTGCTGAACTCGCCACCGCCATTAACTATGAACCCTTTCTCGAATACGCCCAATCTAAAATAGCGGAAATTGACTCTACTCCCCTCTCCGCTCGCGGAGAGGGGCTGGGGGTGAGGTTTCAGCGAGGTTGGGTAAAGCTTACTTTCATCTGTGTCGGCATAGTTGCTTTCTTCTGCCTTTGGTTTTTGCTGCACCGCTAATACCGTGGCGACTATTGCGGAGCTTATTCCAGCATCGATATTAATAACTGCAATTCTTGAAAGGTTGAGTTTATCTGCGCACATCTTTTCCATTATATATATGATATCTTGTCAACTCGTCAAAAGTCAACCCTAAAATGAAAACATCCTCATTCCACCTAGACTTATAGCAGTTTTCAATTGGGTGAATAACAGGTTTTTTGTAGGGGCTGTTCTGTGCCCATTGGTGTCAACTTAACCCAAAACCCTGTCTTTAATCTCGGGCGCGGTGGTTCCACCTGGAAATGCCCTTGAAGCGGCACAGCCGCTGTTAAGCAAGGCAGAGCCTCCCAGTAGAGATTCCCAGCCTGAGGCTGGGAACGAGGCAACAATTCTCGCTCCACTCCACCCCGGTTTTGTCTTACGCCAAAACCTCCCCTCCCCAAGGCATCGGGGAGGGGATTAAGGGGAGCCAGCGCTGCAGGAGGGTTTCCCTCCGCAGGCGACTGGCGTGTGGGGTAAAATCAACGTGGAATAAACGCTTAAACCTCAACTTAACACCAATAGCTGTGAGGTTACTCCACCGCTGATAGTATGGCGACTACTGGGGGGCTTTATCCAGCGTTAGTATTTTAGCTACTGCAATTCTTGAAAGGTTGACTTTATATAGAGGCATATGTGTCAACTTGAATTGAAAGCTTTCTAATTCAACGTGAGTTCGACAAACTTCACCCTTGGGCGATCGCTACCAATTAATTACCGTTAACATTGTTACCTTTGCAAACTCAGTATCAGCACTCACTAAACTTGCTGAATTTTGGATCGCCATTGCTGCAATAACAGCATCCGGTAATTTCAATCGATATTGCAGGCGAATTTCAATTATTTTCTCAATTAACGCAGCATCACTCGCCACTAAACCGATAATCTCCACTCGCTGAAGAAACAGTTGAAAAAGCTGACGATCATCTTGACTTAGCCCAGAAAAAGCCAAAAATTCAATTTGGCTAATAACTGAAACTCCAATCCAATCAGCATTTTTAAGTAATTGAATGAGTTGAGAATTCCCTTGAAGCAGAGCCACAATCGCATTCGTATCTAACACGTAGCGATTACCACTCATCCCGCAGAGTCCTCTGCATAATAAGTGCATCTCCCTGCCAAGTTAACCGCCCTACCAAGTCGGAGAAATCATAGCTGGATTTTTGCTGCCCTTCTGACGAAACTGGATTCAAAACAACAACAATGTTCACTTCTCCAGCGGCTAACTGCGTTGGAATATTAAGATTCAAATATCCTGATTCATCAATCGTAGTCGTAAGTTTTAGAACTTCCATTGCCCATTTCTGACTCAACAAAACGAACTTCGTTTACACTATTGGAGCACAAAGCCCACTTCTTTATTCATTGTCTTTTTCTACTGTGGTAATACTATTGAAAAGGTGGGTTCGCCTGCGCACACCTTTTCCATTATATATATGATATCTTGTCAACTCGTCAAAAGTCAACCCTAATTTGTAGTAAGTGCTTTAGCGCTAAAGCGCTTACTACAAAGCTATCAATCTACGCTCCTGGTAATTGGTTTTTCAAAGATTCCAAAGAAGACCAACGCCTGTCAACAGAATTATTGAACTTGCTCTCAGCGCTTGCTTGAATCCCCTGACAATTGGCATCACACAACTGTCGCTGGGGCAATTCCAAACACATTTGCTCGTACAGCCATTGATCAGGATAAAAATATCCCTCAGGTGAAACTGTTTCTATTAAATCATCAAAAGCGACTTCCCGTTCTAAAGGCAGGTCATCTGTTTCGTTAGCTGATTCATCTAACCAGATAATTTCCTTGGGCTCAACCATCAAACGATGATTATAGTTTTGCAAGCACCGACTGCAGGTACAAGTAATAATTGTTTCTGCCTGACTTGACACTTGTAAATAATTACCGTGATGCTGCACACGGATGCGACCGCGAACTGGTGTCAAAGTTTCTAAACCGGGCAGAAACTCATTCACTTGGATTTCTTCTGTCCGTTCCGGCGCTTTAGTAAGCTGCGGAATATAAATTGCGTCCATAGGACTTGTGAGACATCCTCACTACAAATTGTGCGTAACTACAAAATATGCGTATCATCAGCGATGCAGCTGTTAATACATATTTAAGTTTAGCTTTTCTACAAATTAGTTTTATAACTACTAAATTCGGATTTCCGAAACTTTTTATAGAAATTTTTCTCTAAAAGTAATGAGTTATGAGTGATGAGTTATGAGTTATCAATCTTTGTGTTAACTCTTGACTCCTCACTCTTGACTCTTGACTCTTGAGTGTTGACTCCTAAGTGTTCAATTATTCGATTGATGCAAGGCGTACAACAAGCTGACGAAACGGCTCTTTCCCTCGGCTGAAGGTTTCTAAGTCACCAAACTCCTTAAATAAGGTGTGAACTTGACGACGTTCGGCTGAACTGAGTGACTTGATTTCTACTTCTTGACCAGAGGAGCGCACTTGCTCGGCAGCTGCTTCAGCTAGGGCGCGAATTTCTGCAAATCTCTTAACACGGTAGCCATTCAACTCAACAGTGTATGAGGCTTGCTCCTCCTGTGGTTGATTTAAGTTGAGAATAGAATTTGCTAGATACTGAATCGCATCTAGCACTGAACCATCGGGACCAGTTAAAATCTCAATTTGCTCCGGCGTTAGGTTTGTTTCATCAATCGTCAACCAGTAACTATCAGGTTCTGGAGATTCCTCGTCCTGATTAACGATTGTTTCTATCTCACCTTCAATATCAACAGATAGCCCATTGAGTTGCAGTAGTGTTTTTAACCACTCCTGACCGCGTTCCATTCGACTGTCTGTCATCATTACCCTGTAGTCTTTTTCTTAGAACTTTTTGGCTCAAACGGCAGCGATTTTTGTTGTGCGCTTTCTTCTTCTTTTTTCTGAGTCTCTACCATTTTTTGTAGTTCTTCAGGCAGAGGTTCGCGCGTGAGAATGTAGGTTTGCAGTGTCTGGAAAATATTACCAATCACCATATACATCAGCACCCCAGCTGGTAGGGGGAAGAACAAAAACATCCCAGAAAAGATGACGGGAGTTATTTTGTTTACCGTGTCCTGCTGCGGGTTAGCATTTGTGCTATTTTGCCCAGAAAGGATTTGGCTGACGTAGAGGGTAATACCAAACAGGACTATCATGGCGACGATATCCCAGTGAATAGTACCGTCTGGATCAGTTGCACCAACCCGACCTAAGGCATCAATAAAGAGAAATCCTTGACTTGCTGCGAGTCCCGGAATTGTTCCCTGAATTGTAACATCCCCTGGCTGTAAGGCTTCTA
The DNA here is from genome assembly GCF_963872035.1 of Scytonema sp. HK-05. Lineage (NCBI taxonomy): Bacteria > Bacillati > Cyanobacteriota > Cyanophyceae > Nostocales > Scytonemataceae > Scytonema > Scytonema sp. HK-05. Next base: position 219,859 of record NZ_CAWMYC010000092.1, on the reverse strand, counting down.
TGTTACCTTCAGCATCAATTTTTACCCGTTCCTCCCCTTTAGTCACTGACCATTGGGGGATTAACTGAGTGTTAGGGTGTTCTGCTAAAAGTGCTTGGAATGGTTTGCCCTCAGGGGTTTGATATTCTATCTTTGTATGTTCTCCCACCGCCAATTTGTTGCCTGCGGGAACGATGGCAGATACCTTAAGGTGTTCCCCTTCAGCAACATAGATGTTTTGTGGGGGAGTGGCAAAGGCTTGCGGTTGAATTCGTTCGATTTGTTCAGCAGGCAAGATTTGCAAGTTAACACTATAGTTCACACCAGAAAAAGGTGAACCCCGCAAAGTCGCAAATAGTGCTAGTAAAACTGGCATTTGCAGCAGCAGTGGCAAACAACCTGCAAGCGGGTTGCCAAATTCTTTTTGGACGTTCATCATTTCTTCCTGCTGCTTTTGCGGATCGTCCTTATACCGCTCCTTGATTTCTTGCATTTTCTTGTTCATCAGAGGTTGCACAATCCGCATTCGTCGCATGTTGCGAATTGAGCCAGCACTCAGGGGATAGAGCGCGAAACGAATGATCAATGTCAATGCCACGATTGCCAATCCATAGCTAGGCACAATGCTATAGAACAAGTCTATGATTGGCAGCATCACGTTGTTCGAGAGAAACCCGATACCAAAATCCATTATTCTGAATTCAACCTGAGATACTGTAAATTGACTTAATCTAATTTATCTAAATCGTGATTTCCATGTGACTAGCTTCGTACTACGGATAGCCGCACATTATATGAGATGGGGGTAGAGAGCGAAGCGAGTATTGAGGGAGATGGGGGAGATGGGGGAGATGGGGGAGATGAAGGAGATGAGGGAGATGGGGGAGATGGGGGAGATGAAGGAGATGAGGGAGTAAAGAATTTCTCGTTTATCCTGTTTATCCTTCTCATCGTCCTTATCCCCCTCATCCTCCTTGTCTGGCTCATCCTCCTAATGCCCCTCATCACTTTTTAGCGCCCACATAGCTAGGGTTTTTGGCGATGACTCTTTCTTCAATGTAGTCATAGATTTCCCGAAACTTGGGAACAGCCCGTAGTTCCAGACGACTACCATCTCTAAGAGTGATAACCATATCCCCCCACGCTCCTATACCACGGGGAACTTTGACAATTTTGACAACTTCTGAGTAAATCACATCGGTGCGATCGCGCCCCCTCCAACCACCTGTCACAGAAACCCTGCGATCGCTGATCCGGTAGCGCAGCCACAATGCCCTAACAATCGCCCCGACTGTCAATGGTAGTCCAACAACTGTTAGCCCAATCAATATGTTCGTAATTAAATCCCCAATATGGGGACCACCCTCAAAATAAACTTCTTCACGAATGCCCATTGAACACCTCTGCTTGTGCCAACAACTGCTCTAATTCTTGCAGAAATTGTTGGCTTACGCACTTCATATCTGCTGCTGTTGGTTTGACAACAAGCACAATCCGCCATCCTGGTAATATCCTTGGCAACAACTGATACAATGCAGCTGCTATTTGCCGTTTCAGGCGGTTGCGAACGACTGCTCGTTTGCTGACTTTTGTGCTGATCGAAATGCCAATTTGGGCTGGAGTCAGATTTGCTTTGTCGTTTGTTTGCATTTCACAAGCAGCATCCGCAGAAGGTTTGCACGAAGGTGACGGTCGCAAGGCTCTTAATGTTAAATGTAAACCATGACGACGAATTCCTTCCCGGAAAACTGCCTGGAAATCTCTGTGAGATTTTAGCCGATTTGCTTTAGGCAATGCCACAACTGCTATGAATCGCTTTGGAATGCCTTATACGCTCAAACGATAGCGTCCCTTTCTTCTTCTAGCCTTGATGACGTTTCTACCGTCTGGAGTTCGCATCCTCGCGCGAAAACCAGAGGTTCTTTTTCTCTTACGGCTAGTGCCTTCCAGCGTTCTCTTCATGTTTTTATCCTCTTAGACAATTTTTATAAAAAAAGTCACAATTTCCAATTTTATCACTTATTATGCAAAAAATGTGTTGATGGGGACTCGGGACTAGGGATTAGGGACTGGGAGGAATTGTCGCGCGGGGATTGCAACACTCCGCCCTATTCCAGCCTCACAGCGAACCCCCTACACCCCCATTCCCTTACACCCCTAGTTGTTGAGTATGGACTCTTAACTTAACTAATGCTGATAATCCATGTTCCGACGTAGCGCGATAGCGGCACATCGCCAGGAGACTGAATTGAGCAGTTAAAATAGAAAACTCCACCAAAAGCTGGGTTTTTCACGTTAGAGAGAACCAACTCAACATTGCTACCTGCTGGTATTGCTTCTTGGGGATAAATTTGAATGACGCGATTTTCTTTATCCCACTTCACCTCGGATACTGCAATCTTTTTGTTCCTAACCCTGACCTCGACCTCTTTGGGATCAAAGGTTCCTTTGTAGTAATCAGGATAAGAAATCACAAAATGAGCAACTGCTGTTTTCAGCTTTTTGCTAGAAATTTTTAGTATGTACCTATCCCAGCCATTGCTTTGACCGCCAAAATCTAACCGGAACGGTAGCTGATTTTCACTTTTGACACCGCTAAACAGCGTAAACCCTGGCAAACTCTGAGCCCAGCTTATGGCTGGTATCCCAGCCAGCAAACAGCTAGTCACAGCTAAAGTAGAAAGTAAACGTCGCATGGTTAAGCTCCTGAGGCAGAAATAGGTCTTTTATCTAAACAACTGGGACTAAAGGTTCGTAACTAAAACTTTACTACTGACATTTAGATATTGATATTGGACGTAAACTACCAAAAAAAGTGTCACTAACAGTATTATTACATAAATAAAGACATTTAATAGTAAAAAATTATACAAAAAATGTTCTATTGTAAGGATTTTTTAATTTGCACTCATTAAAAACAGGGTTGAGATTTCATTGTGTTGCAAAATATGTAGAAATATATATGCTTTGTTATAAAAATTGAGTAATCTAATAGTAACATCAGTAGTTAAGTTGGAGTAAACTAGCTAAAATAAGTTGTACTCAAGGCAGGATTTATTAAGATTATTTGGGGATAGTTTTTGAAAATTTTCTTAATATTGCAGTATGTAAAAAAATAAGAACAAAATTTTTAAATCCCTAAAAGAAGTTGAAGAGAAAGATGCAAAATTTGGGGGTTAGCATAGGATCTGCAATAGATGACGCTTTTTGCAAATACATTGGAATCTTGAAATCCTGTAAGAACCAAATTGAGGCTTTGCGTAAGTAATTGTAGATTGTGAGAGCGAAGGTTAAGTTGCAAATTGCTAACCAACTGCCTTCTTCTGCTGTCCATGCACACTATAAATGCGTCTGTTGCCTCACCCTTAAAAATTTCACAGCTTGCAGAAAATAGGTATTTATCTTAAGGAGATTGCATGAGAATAGCAGTTGCTAAAGAAATTGAAGTTTGTGAGCGTCGAGTTGGCTTAATTCCTGACACGGTTGCCCGATTGGTAAAACAAGGTTTGGAAGTGTGGGTAGAAACTGGTGCAGGTGAGCGAGCTTTCTTTTCTGATGCAGCCTATGAAGCAGCAGGAGCTAAAGTGATAGCTGATACTGCCACATTATGGGCTGAAGCAGATATTCTGCTTAAGGTTGGAACACCTCAAGAGCGAGAAGATGGACGCTCAGAAATTGACTTGCTGAAGGAAGGGGCTGTGCTCATTAGCTTTCTCAATCCTTTGGGGAATCCATTTGTAGCGCAGCAACTAGCAGAACGCAAGGTAACTGCTATCAGTATGGAGATGATCCCGCGCACAACTCGGGCACAAAGCATGGATGCGTTATCGTCGCAAGCGTCAATAGCGGGTTACAAGGCGGTACTGATTGGTGCAGCAGCATTACCAAAATATTTCCCCATGTTGACAACAGCGGCTGGGACAATAGCTCCAGCGAAAGTGTTTGTTATGGGCGCTGGTGTGGCTGGCTTGCAGGCGATCGCCACCGCCAGACGCTTGGGAGCGATCGTAGAAGCCTTTGATATCCGCCCCGCTGTCAAAGAAGAAGTCCAAAGTTTGGGGGCAAAATTCGTCGAAGTCAAACTGGAAGAAGAAACCGTCGCCGCCGGAGGCTACGCCAAAGAAATTTCTGAAGCGAGCAAACAGCGGACTCAGGAACTTGTCGCCGAACACGTAAAGAATGCTGATGTGGTGATTACCACCGCCCAAGTTCCTGGTAGAAAAGCACCACTTTTAGTGACTGAAGAGATGGTGGCACAAATGAAGCCAGGTTCAGTGATTGTGGATCTCGCCGCCGAACAAGGTGGTAACTGTGCTTGCACCGATCCCGGCAAGGATATTGTGTGGAACGGCGTCACCATCATCGGTCCCATCAACTTACCATCATCGATGCCAGTCCACGCCAGCCAATTGTATTCCAAGAATGTGACATCGTTGATGCAGCTTTTGATTAAAGACAAAGCGTTGCAAGTGAACTTTGCCGACGACATCATCGATGCCGCTTGCATTACCCACGCTGGCGAAATTCGCAACCAGCGGGTGAAGGATGCCGTACAAGCTTTGAGCGGCGTGGCAGGGTAACAGGTTCGTACTAAGGGCTAAAGTGCTTAGTACAAGCCAATTAGCAATGACCAAAAGGAGTTTTTTTATCGATGACAGAAGCATTAATTGCCGCTTTATTTGTGTTTGTTTTGGCATCCTTTATCGGTTTTGAAGTCATCAACAAAGTCCCACCAACGCTCCACACCCCCTTAATGTCAGGCTCCAACGCGATTTCTGGGATTGCCGTACTTGGGGCAATAGTGGCTTCTGGTGCCAGAGAGACGAATCTCTCAGTCATTTTAGGTTTGATTGCCGTGATATTGGCAATGGTTAACGTGGTGGGTGGCTTTCTAGTCACAGACAGAATGCTGCAAATGTTCAAGAAAAAGGAGATTAAGGCGTGAGCGACTTTTTACCAACTGGGATACAACTGACGTACTTAGTCGCTGCATCCTTATTCATTCTAGGTTTGAAAAAGCTGGGATCACCCGCGACAGCAAGACAAGGTAACGTTGTCGCAGCGCTGGGGATGCTGTTAGCGATTGTGGCAACACTGCTGGATCAGCAGGTGTTGAACTACGAGATGATTTTGGTGGGGTTGGCTATTGGTTCTTTGATTGGGGCGATCGCCGCCTACAAAGTCCAAATGACAGAAATGCCCCAAATGGTGGGTTTGCTCAACGGCTTAGGTGGTGCAGCTTCGGCACTTGTAGCAGTAGCTGAATTCTGGCGGTTGCTGGGAAATGGTGAGGGAATACCCCTTGATGTCAACATCTCGATGCTACTGGATGTGTTGATTGGTGGTGTTACCTTCACAGGTAGTATGCTGGCATTTGCCAAGTTGCAAGGTTTAATCAGCGGTACCCCGATTACATTTCCTTTCCAGCAACCAATCAACGCCTTCCTCCTGATTGCATATCTGGCAGGTAGTGCCTATTTAATCATCACACCAGATAGCCTACCCGTATTCTTGGGAGTGGTTGCTGTATCTCTGGTACTGGGTGTAATGTTTGTCATCCCCATCGGCGGCGGTGATATGCCTGTGGTGATTTCGCTGTTGAACTCGTTGTCGGGTATAGCGGCGGCGGCGGCTGGTTTTGTGGTGATGAACAATATGTTGATCATCGCTGGTGCTTTGGTGGGAGCATCTGGCTTAATCCTCACCGAGATTATGTGTAAGGCGATGAACCGCTCTCTATTCAGTGTGCTGTTCAGTGCTTTTGGCTCATCTGGCGCATCTGGTGGTGCTGCTGCTGGTGGGACAACCGATCAAACCGTCCGCAGCATCGATCCAGAAGAAGGCGCGATGATGTTGGGTTATGCCCGTTCAGTGGTGATTGTTCCTGGTTACGGGATGGCGGTGGCGCAGGCGCAGCATAGCGTACGCGAGTTGGCAGATCAACTCGAACGCATGGGCGTTGATGTGAAGTATGCAATTCACCCCGTTGCTGGTAGAATGCCTGGACATATGAACGTGTTGCTGGCTGAAGCGAATGTGCCTTACGAGCAACTGCATGATATGGATGATATCAATCCCCAATTTGATCAGACGGATGTGGCTTTGGTGATTGGGGCGAATGATGTGGTGAATCCGGCGGCGCGGAGTGATGCAAATAGCCCGATTTATGGTATGCCCATCTTGGAAGTGGATCGGGCAAAGCAGACAATTGTGATTAAGCGCGGTATGAGTACAGGTTTTGCTGGTGTAGATAATGAGTTGTTCTACAAGAATAAAACCACGATGCTCTTTGGTAGCGCTAAGGATATGGTGGCGAAGTTGGTTTCTGAGGTGAAGCAGTTGTAAACGAACCGCCAAGACGCCAAGGGCGCAAAGGAAAAAAGAATTAGACAGTTAGCTTGCCTTGGGAGGAGAATGTTCTTAAGGCAAGCTTTTTGCTATGTAAAAAGTAATACTAAGATAGAAGAGAAAAAGGCTATTGTTGATTGCTCAAGAGAGTTGCTATGGCAAAACAACAGCAGAAATTGATGATTTCTCACCACAGGTATCAAGAACAGGTACAGGAAACGCTAGCGACTCTTGGCAACAAGCCGCAAAATATACTAGTTTTCTATGGGCGATCAGGTATTGGCAAAACAAATTTATCGAAGTCACTTTTTCAATCTTTGAAGCGACACTATCCAGTGTCCGCCCGATTGGATGGAGAGGGAATTTTTAACTACAGCTTGGCACGCAAACCAATTGAACCAGCCGTACTTCAGCTACGAGGGGATTTGCGTCGGGGTGGGGCTGATCTCAGTTGCTTTGATTTGGCGTATCGAATCTACACTGCAGGAGCAAATCCTTTAGTGGTGACAACTTCACCCGAAGTTGCTAATCGGATGGATTGGGCAGATAAAATGAGCAATGCCACGGATTTAGCTGATGCTGTGCTGGAAATGAATCCTGCTGAACTGGCTCCTTCTTTGTTGGAGGGGCTGACGGAACTGGCAAAGGATTTGCTACCTGGTGGACAAGCCTTGGCTAAACTGGGCTGGTTTTTCATCAAGCAGTCTGATCAAATATGGCAGTGGTGGAAAGAGCGCGGCAGTGTAGATTTACAAGAACTGAAAGAATGTGACAGCCCCTATGACATTCTCAAGAAACTGCCTTTGTTTTTGGGAAGGGACTTGCGGCGGTACTTGCGCCAAGCAAAGCAGAAAGCTGTGATTTTTATAGATGGCTATGAAAAATTAGTAGATAAGTTTGGGCGATGCGATTGGCTAGAGGAACTGCTGGAACAGCCGAATCCAAATGTGCTGTGGGTTATTTTTTCTGACCATGCGCTCAATTTTACACTAAATACCCAGCATATTCCTATTCTCCCGTTAGCTGAGGCAGAATGTCAAGCGGTTCTGGAAGAATTTGGAACTATTAATGAACCTCAAATTTGCCAAATTATCATTCAGGCCTCTGGAGGCATTCCCTTTTATTTACGGCTGGGAATCGAGACGTGGCAAGATATCAAAAAGCAGCGCCAGCCGAAGGTTACAGACTTTGCCCGCAATCTAAACCAGGTGTTACGTCAGCGGGATGCAGCTTGGCAGCCAGATGAACGGCGGATGTGGCAAGTCCTTTCTCACTGCCGTACCTGGGATGAACCACTGTTTGAAAAGCTGATGGTGCAGTTTCAGTTGGATAACTGGGGCGATCGCTTCTCTCAAATAACCGCCTCGCCTTATGTTGAGGAGGCGGGTTCAGGATGGCGCTTGAATCAAGTGATGCAGGAGCATTTGCAGGAGAACCAGCCAGAAGACTTACGGAAATCGGTGAATACCTGGTTGTTTGAGCATTATCAAGCAGAATACCAAGAACCAGAATTACAATTAACGGCGCTGGCAGAAGCACTTTATCACGGGTTGGAAAGCCAGGAGCAACAAAGGGCGATCGCTTGGTTTTTAGAGCAAGTGGTGGTGCAGCAGCAACAAGGAAGGCATCAGGCTATTGTCTCGATGTTGCAATTTCTCTTGACGAAGAACCCCACCCCCAACCCCTCCCCGCAAGCAGGGAGGGGAGCAGTCAACGGCGGGGTGGGGTTCAATCAGCAAGTTGCTACTGCTTGGACACTGCTGGGTAAGTCGCTCGTTGCTTTGGGTGATTACGAGCAAGCGTTGGAAGCTTTGGAGACAGCGCGAAGCCAATGGGATGCTTTACAGCAGGGGGAAAGCCTCGATGCTGCGACTGTGGAGTTGGAACTCGCTGGTGTTTACTTGAAACTAGAGCGAACCTTTGATGCGAGCAACGCTGCTCAAAAAGCGTATCGCATACGTACTGCCCAAGTGGGTGCAAATGAGTCAGAGGTGGCTGAGGTACTGAATCGGCAAGCAGAAATTGCGGCAACTCAGGGGTATTATCGAGAAGCGGTGAATCTGAGTCAACGCGCTTTGCAGATACTCCAGTCCCATCCAAATACTCAACCGCTGCAACTGGCTCAACTGAAATACACTGCTGCTTGGTTAAACGCTTACAACAACAATCTGGATGCAGCCGAAAAGCTGTGCCAAGAGGCGCTGGAAATTGTTAAAAACAATGCTAATGATGAGCATCCTCTAGCTATCTCTTGCCAAGCGTCTTTAGGCGATATTTATCAAGGGATGGGACAGCACAAATACCAAAAAGCTTACGAACAGTATCAGTTAGCACTCGATGCAGCAGAAATCAATTTTGGTCCCAGCCATCCCCAAACCCTGCAACTGCTCAACGCCCTCACGCACTTGTGCCGGAGAATGGGGGAATACGATGCGGCGGATGAGTTTGCAAAACGCCACAACGCCCATGTTCAAATCGGTAATTTTGAAGAAACTGCAGATGCTGGCTTACGGCTGAATAATCTTGGCGGTGCGCTTTATGAAAAAGGTGAGTACGGCAAAGCAGAAACACTGTTAAAACAAGCGCTGCAAATCCGCCGCAAGGTGCTGGGAGAAGAACACCCCGACACAGCCGCCAGTCTCAACAACTTGGCAGGATTGTACAGTTCCCAAGGACGGTACGATGAAGCAGAACCCCTGTTTAACCAAGCGCTTCAAGTCCGTCTGAAGGTGTTGGGAGCAGAACATCCCGACACTGCTGGAAGTCTCAACAACTTGGCATGGTTGTACCATAACCAAGGACGGTACGATGAAGCCGAACTGCTGTACAACCAAGTGCTGCAAATCCGCCGCAAGGTGCTGGGAGAAGAACACCCCGACACAGCCGCCAGTCTCAACAACTTGGCAGGGTTGTACAATTCCCAAGGACGGTACGATGAAGCACAACCCCTGTTTAACCAAGCGCTTCAAGTCCGTCTGAAGGTGTTGGGAGCAGAACATCCCGACACTGCTGGAAGTCTCAACAACTTGGCATGGTTGTACCATAACCAAGGACGGTACGATGAAGCCGAACTGCTGTACAACCAAGCGCTGCAAATCCGTCTGAAGGTGCTGGGAGAAGAACATCCCGACACTGCTGGAAGTCTCAACAATTTAGCAATGTTGTACCATTCTCAAGGACGATACGATGAAGCCGAACCGCTGTACAACCAAGTGCTGCAAATCCGTCTGAAGGTGCTGGGAGAAGAACACCCCGACACAGCCCAAAGTCTCAACAACTTGGCAGGATTGTACAGTTCCCAAGGACGGTATGATGAATCCGAACCGCTATACAGTCAAGCGCTGCAAATCAACCGCAAAGTCCTGGGAGAAGAACATCCCGACACTGCTGGAAGTCTCAACAACTTGGCAGGATTGTACAGTTCCCAAGGACGGTATGATGAAGCCGAACCGCTATACAGTCAAGCGCTGCAAGTCAACCGCAAAGTCCTGGGAGAAGAACATCCCGACACTGCTGGAAGTCTCAACAACTTGGCAGGATTGTACAGTTCCCAAGGACGGTATGATGAAGCCGAACCGCTATACAGTCAAGCGCTGCAAGTCAACCGCAAAGTCCTGGGAGAAGAACATCCCGACACTGCTGGAAGTCTCAACAACTTGGCATGGTTGTACAATTTCCAAGGACGGTACGAGCAAGCCGAACCCCTGTTTAACCAAGCTCTGCAAATCCGTCTCAAGGTGCTGGGAGAACAACATCCCGACACAGCTACAACTCTTAACAACTTGGCACTGCTGTACGATTTCCAAGGACGGTACGATGAAGCACAACCCCTGTTTAACCAAGCGCTGCAAATCCGCCGCAAAGTCCTGGGAGAAGAACACCCCGATACTGCCACAAGTCTCAACAACTTGGCAATGCTGTACAATTCCCAAGGACGGTATGAAGCAGCAGAACCTCCTTTGAAACAAGCGCTGCAGATCCGCCGCAAAGTCCTGGGAGAAGAACACCCCGATACTGCCACAAGTCTCAACAACTTGGCAATGCTGTACAATTCCCAAGGACGGTATGAAGCAGCAGAACCTCCTTTGAAACAAGCGCTGCAGATCTGTCTGAAGGTACTGGAAGTAGAACATCCCCACACAGCTTTAAGTCTCAACAACTTGGCACAATTGTACGCAGATCAAGGACGGTATGATGAAGCTGAACCCTTATATAACCAAGCGCTGCAAATCAACCGCAAAGTGCTGGGAGAAGAACATCCCCACACAGCTTTAAATCTCAACAACTTGGCAGGGTTGTACAAATCTCAAGAACGGTACGATGAAGCAGAACCGCTGTACAACCAAGCGCTGCAAATCAACCGCAAAGTGCTGGGAGAAGAACATCCCCACACAGCTTTAAGTCTTAACAACTTGGCAGGGTTGTACAAATCCCAAGAACGGTACGATGAAGCAGAACCGCTGTACAACCAAGCGCTGCAAATCTTTTTGAAGGTACACGGAGCAGAACATCCCGACACAGCCAAAAGTCTCAACAGCTTGGCAGGATTGTACCAATCCCAAGGACGGTACGATGAGGCGGAACCGTTGTACAATCAAGCGCTGGAAATCTTTTTGAAGGCGCTGGGAGCAGAACATCCCCACACAGCCACAAATGTCAACAATTTGGCACGATTGTACGAATCCCAAGGACGGTACGATGAAGCTGAACCGTTGTACAACCAAGCGCTGCAAATCCGTCTCAAGGTGCTGGGAGCAGAACATCCCGACACAAAGCAAGTGGAAAGCAACCTCAATCGCCTACGCGATGAAATGACAAGATGAAATTTCGCGCTAAGACGCAAAGACGCCAAGAAACACTCTGCGCCTTTGCGCCTTTGCGCGAGATAAAAAAGCAATTATTTGCGCTTCTTAGAAGCGTTCTTAGAATCAGTCTTCTTAGAATCAGTCTTCTTAGAAACAGTGTTCTTAGGAGTGGTGCTTCGTGTTTCGCGTTTTTCTTGTTCTCGCAGACGGCGATCGCGCCAATCTGCAAGCGTCAAATAACCAACCCCTCCTGTGACTCCGACAAGCAGCACTGCAGCAACTAAAACTAAAATACTCAGGAATGGACTTTCCACGATTTTCTTAGAGTCCGTTGCGACCCCAAACTACCATTGAAATTGACCAAGTGAAAACAACCAGTAAAGAAACCCAACCCAGTGTCAAAATGTCCATAGTGATAGTTTTAAACTTATTTAGCAAACGTCTCTAATATTAATAATACTAGAACCACGCTCTGAACTAAAGTTTGGCTGTGAACAAGATTTTCGATCATCAACTCATGGCAGAACGCATTGAATCCCTCAAAGCTGGGATAATAGGGGCTTTATGCCTGATAATAGCTTTTTTTATGACCACTTTGGTAAATAATCTGGTGTTAGCTACAAATTTTGAGCAATTGGCCAGTCTAGCAACTGATTCGCTGAGTTTGCGATCGTTAGTAAGTGTTGGAATTGTCTGTTTCTGTGGTTTGCTATTTGGTGTTACCTACCGCTATATCATCCGCGCAGATAAAAATCCTCAACTCAAAGCTGGGGGAGTCTTAGCATTTGGCTTAGTGCGAGGTTTGACGCAGGTGGAAGTTGGCTTGTCCGATTCTAAAAGTGTTTTGCCTTATGTGGTTCTGGGAGTTGAGAGTATTTTGTGGTTTGGGTTGGCAGCGTTTTTCCTCGATACAGCCATGCAACTTGGTTGGATTAAGCCTTTTCAATCAAAATAATACATAAAATACAAAATCTGTCAATATATTTGTCTCAGATAAGTTTTGCCAATTAACCTGAACAACCTCAACGGCGAGGAATCACTGTTGCTCCTAGTGGTAGAGTTAAGATAATCATCACAGGAGAACGGAATCGTATAGACTCTCCAAAAGCTGTAGCAAGTGTTTAGAGTGGGCAAGCATGACATTGGCACTTGGGATGATTGAAGTTTATGGTGTTCCCGCAGCCGTAGAAGCGGGGGACGCTATGTGTAAAGCTGCTCGCATCACCCTTGTCGGGTATGAAAATACTGATTTAGGGCGAATTACTGTGCTGATTCGGGGGGTAGTGGGTGAAGTTAATGTTGCTGTAGCCGCAGGATTGGAGGCGATACCGCGAGTGAATGGTGGTGAGGTGCTTTCTCATCACATTATTCCCCGTCCTCATGAAAATCTAGAATATGTTTTGCCGATTCATCGTTCAGGAAATATTGAGCAATTCAATTCTGATATAAAATTTCCACCGCCATTATCGGCGTAAAAACTGCTGAGTACAGGGGTGTATACATTGCAGCCGTACTCATGAAACTTTTTCTAAAAAGATAAGAATATTTGGTTTGATTTTCATTACTTTTCACTTTTGTAAGAGGCTTATACCGATTTAAAAAATGTTTGCCACAGATACCCCACCCGCCTGATAGCACCCTCCCCTTGCCAAGGGGAGGGTTGGGGAGGGGTCTTGGTGTTGCATTCTTTTTTCAAATTGTTATTAGTGTTGAATTTTTATTGTTCCTAACTTTAAAAGATAGTTTGCAAATTGAGAATAAAACCAGGTAAGACATCTTCCCCCGATAATTCTGTTGGTGATTCTAAAACTTCTACCTCTTTCCCCAAGCGATATATTTCAACTCGGCGGGTTTTTCTATCAATTAACCAGCCGAGTTTTACTTGATTTTCCATGTATTCTTGCATTTTTTATTGTACTTTTTGTAAATCATCAGAAGGTGACATTAACTCTAAAACAAAATCTGGGGCGATTGGAGGAAATTTCTCTTTTTGTTCGGGTGTGAGAGTATCCCATCTTTCTTGTTTTATCCACGCGACATCTGGAGAACGATCAGCGCCATTAGGGAGTTTAAAGCCAGTTGAAGAATCAAACACTTTACCTAGCTTAGTTTGGCGATTCCAAATCACAAAATCAACAAGAATTTCAGCATTACAATTTCCTGTTTCTCCTCCGGTTGGGGACATGATAATAAGTTCTCCCTTGGCACTGCGTTCAAATTTTACATCAGGGTTCTTCTGACAAAGTTGATAAAATTGCTCGTCGGTTAGTTCAATTACAGGTTTGAGGTTGAGCGTAATAGTGTTCATGAGAAGTGAAGAGTTAAGAAACAACTATATATATAGTGGTTCTCTTTTCGTTGCAATACAGTTTGAACCTCACCCCCCAGCCCCCTCTCCGCAAGCAGAGAGGGGGAGTCTTTTCTCTCCTCCTCTCTATCCCCGCGTAAACGGGGGGAAGATAACGAATAGCTTTTTTGCTGGAAGGGTAAGGCGTGGGGTCAAAATCGTACTGTATCGAAATGAGAAGCGCTATATATTGCATTCTAGGCTGCTCTAAGTGGCATGAGTTTCTATGAGATGAAGTTTTGAGAGAAAATTGAATTTAGCTTAAACCAGTGAACAGTGAACAGTCCTGAAGGCGTATGGTGTGGTTGTACTGACACCAACGCTTTCTGTGCTCTTGGTGTGGTGTTTCCCCCAACGATAAAACTGATAACTGATAACTGATAACTGATAACTGTTAAATGTGACATTGCATGGAATCTCTCATCTCTCGCATGACGGCGGTACAGTCGCCTATTATTCCTGTCGTTGGGGAACTGATTAAAAGCTATCCCGGAACCATTTCTCTTGGACAAGGCGTTGTTTCCTATAGTCCACCGCCCGAAGCCATAGAATTTTTACCGAAGTTCCTTGCAGTACCAACTCATAATTTATACAAAGATGTTGAGGGAATTCCCTTGTTACGAACTGCACTAGCAGCCAAATTGCAAGCCTTCAACGGTATTGAAATCAATGAGGAAAACTGTATTGTCGTCACAGCGGGTAGCAATATGGCGTTTATGAACGCTATTCTCGCTATCACTTCGGTGGGGGATGAAGTTATTCTTAATACGCCTTACTATTTCAACCACGAAATGGCAATTACAATGGCGGGTTGTCATCCGGTGCTGGTAAAGTGTGATGAAAATTACCAGCTACGTCCAGAAGCGATCGCCTCTGCTATCACCCCAAAAACACGAGCAGTTGTGACGATTTCCCCGAATAATCCTACTGGGGCTGTGTATTCACAAGAGGCGTTGCGCCAAGTAAATCAAATTTGTCGCGATCGCGGTATCTACCATATCAGCGATGAAGCTTATGAATACTTTACCTACGACGAAGCGAAACACGTTTCTCCGGGTGCATTCGCTGAAAGTAGCGAGTATACTATTTCCCTGTTTAGCCTTTCCAAAGCTTATGGTTTTGCTAGCTGGCGTATTGGCTACATGGTGATTCCTAAACACCTGCTTGTCGCTGTCAAAAAAGTCCAAGATACAATTTTGATTTGTCCGCCTGTGATTTCTCAGTATGCAGCTTTGGGAGCATTGCAAGCAAAAGAGGACTATTTGAAGAATCATATTGGGGCGATCGCCCAAGTTAGGCAAGTCGTACTTAATCTCAACAGCTTACAAGACTTGTGTACAATTGCCCCTGCTAATGGCGCTTTCTATTTTTTCCTTAAAGTTCATACTACAATGAACGCCTTTGAGCTAGTTGAACGACTCATCCGCGAATATAGAGTAGCTGTCATTCCAGGGACGACTTTTGGGATGAATGACGGATGCTATCTGCGCGTCGCTTACGGCGCACTACAAAAAGAAACAGCAAAAGAAGGAATTGAGCGATTAGTGCGCGGTTTGCAAGGGATAATTTGTAAGGTGGGTTAACGCAGTGTAATGAACAACAAGATTCCCGACTTCTTGAAGAAGTCGGGAATCTGAGTCTTTTGAAATACCCACGCTACAACTTTCTAAATAAAACGTAAGTCCGACGAACCTCTCCCACCCAACCTCCCTCTCCTACAAGGAGAGGGAGGAGCTACCTAAAAATAGGATTTTTAAGCCTCTCCCCTTGTAGGGGAGAGGTTTGGAGAGGGGTCAAATCAGGATACATCGAACTCACGTTAAATAAAAACACAAAATTGACAATATGCCAATCATTAATAAATTAATTGAAATCGAAACACAACCAAAAATTAATATTCATAATATAACACCCCAAATCCAAGATTTGATAGCATCAACCTCAATTATCAATGGTCAAGTTTTAGTTTTTTCTCGCCATACAACTACAGCATTAGCTATCAATGAATATGAAGAAAGATTGTTAGAAGATATCAAAGTCTATTTGCAGAAATTAGCACCGGAATCAGACCGCTATTTACACAATGACCTGCACTTAAGAGAAAATATTCCACCAGATGAACCAATGAATGCCCATTCTCACTTAATGGCAATGACTTTAAGTACGAGTGAAGTCATTCCTATTGTGGATGGAAAATTAGGTTTGGGAACCTATCAATCTGTGTTGTTTTTTGAGTTAGATGGACCACGCAAAAGGACAGTGTTTTGCCAAATTTCAGGCGAGTGAGCTATTAGCAAAAGTGCTTGGCGACACAAACCAAGGCTGATTATGCCAGACAAGTACAAGATTGAAAAAATCGTAACATTTTTTATCTTAATGCAATTACATCTCGTCGTAGGCGCTTAAGCGCTTACTACAAACTTTTATTAATTTTAGGCATACAGCAGCAGTTAAGAATCAAAATTAAACCAATAACTATAATTTACTAAATACTCGGAACTACTGCTGTCTGGAGGGATGCAATGTCCAAGATGACTACTGGTTGGCACTGGTTATTAGGTATTGCAATTGGTAGTGTATATACTTTGAGTGCAAATTGTGTTCTTGCTCAAATTACACCGGATGTCACTCTCCCCAACAATTCCATCGTCACTCCCTCTGGTAACACGATCAATATCACTGGTGGAACGCAAGCAGGAACCAACCTATTCCACAGCTTCCAAGAATTTTCTGTTGGCACTGGTAGCGGAGCTTTCTTTAATAATACTGTAGATATTCAGAACATCATTAGTCGGGTGACTGGTGGATCAATATCTAATATTGATGGGTTTATCCGCGCTAACGGTACAGCTAACCTGTTTTTGATTAATCCCAGTGGAATTGTCTTTGGACCAAACGCGCGGTTGGAGATTGGCGGCTCTTTCTTTGCAAGTACGGCTAGTAGTTTGAAATTTGCTGATGGCACAGAGTTTAGGACAGACGGTACCCAAACAACACCATTGCTGACTATAAGTGTTCCATTGGGTCTGCAATTTGGACAGAATCCAGGAAAGATTCAAGTACAGGGGGATGGTCAAGGGAGACGAACAACCACTAATTTGATTGATACACCTTTTGCCCTGCGGTTAGGAGCGAATCAAACCCTGGGATTGGTTGGTGGTGATTTAGAATTCTTGGGTGGAACGCTAAAGAGTACAGGCGGGCGGATTGAATTGGGCAGTGTGGGGTCAGACAGTTTGGTCGGTCTTGTGCCGGTTGCGAACGGGTGGACTTTGGATTATGGTGGTGTGCAAAATTTTCGAGATATCCAACTCTCACAACAAGCAACTGTAGATGCAAGTGGAATCGGGGGTGGAAATGTCCGTGTACAAGGCAGACAAATCACTCTCAAACAAGGGTCTGTGATTCAAGCGAGTAATTTGGGTTTGGGGTTTCAGTCAGGAGGAACCTTGGAAGTCACGGGTACTGAATCAATTCAGATTGATGGTTCAGGAGCCACTTATCCAACGGGAATATTCACTGGAGTCTATCCAGGCGCAAATGGCAATGGGGGAAACATTATTCTCACCACTGGCTCACTTTCCTTAACCGATGATGCTCTAGTCGATACCAGTACCTATGGACAAGGGGATGCAGGCAAAGGCAAGGGCGGGGACATTCGTATTACCACTGACTCGCTCTCTCTGACCAATGGTGCTCGACTTTTTGCCAACACCTATGGACAAGGGGATGCAGGCAGTGTGTTCGTGCAAGCAAAAGATTCTGTGTCTGCTGGTGGTAACAGTTACATCTTCAGCAATGTGGAAAATGGAGGTGTGGGCAAAGGTGGCGACGTCAACATCAATGCGGCAACACTGTCGCTCAAGGATGGCGCTTCACTGGGAACCTTTGTTCGTGACGCATCTGACAACCAGCCAGCAGGACAAGGTCAGGCAGGGAATGTCAACGTTAATGTCACAGGAGCGGTGACGATTGCTGGGGTGAAAAACGGATTCTCTAGTGGTATTTTCAGCTATTTGGGAAGAGGGGCGATTGGTAAAGGAGGAAACATTAATGTCACATCAGGCTCAGTTTCCTTAACTGATGGTGCTCAAATTCTTGCCAACACCTATGGATCTGGGGATGCAGGCAGTGTGTTCGTGCAAGCAAAGGATTCTGTGTCTGCTGGTGGTAACAGTTACATCTTCAGCAATGTGGAAAATGGAGGTGTGGGCAAAGGTGGCGACGTCAACATCAATGCCGCAACACTGTCGCTCAAGGATGGCGCTCAACTGGGAACCTTTGTTCGTGGAGCATCTGCCAACCTGCCAGCAGGACAAGGTGAGGCGGGGAATGTCAACGTTAATGTCACAGGTGCAGTGACGATCACTGGGGTGAAAAACGGATTCTCTAGTGGTATTTTCAGCGATTTGGGAAGAGGGGCGATAGGTATTGGGGGAAACATTAATGTCACATCAGGCTCAGTTTCCTTAACTGATGGTGCTCTAGTCGATACCAGTACCAATGGACAAGGGGATGCAGGCAGTGTGTTCGTGCAAGCAAAGGATTCTATTTCGATAACAGGTAGGACTACCCGCATCAACACTAGTGTGCAACCAAGCGGTGTGGGTAAAGGAGGCGACATCAACATCCGTGCTGCTTCATTCTCTGTCACAGATGGCGCTCAACTACAAAGCGCAATTTTTTATAATCCTAGGACTAGAGCAGCCGGACGGGGGGATGCGGGGAATGTCAACATTGATGTCACAGGCGGGGTGACAATTGCTGGGGTGAACAAAGTGCCCAGCGGCATTTTCAGCTTGGTGTCATCGGGGGGAGTTGGCAATGGGGGTAACATCAATATTACTGCTGGCTCGTTCTCCTTAATTGATGGTGCTCAGGTATTTGCCAGCACCAAAGAAAAAGGCAATGCAGGCACAATTCAAATTAATGCTACTGATGGTGTCAGGATTTCTGGAACAAATTCCACTAATGGAAGTTCCAGCGAGTTATCTACAGAAACCTACTCCTCAGGTAGAGGAGGGGATATAATTATCAACACCCGCACCTTTACCGTGTCAGATGGTGCAGTTTTGAATACCGGGACTTTTAATGATGGCAATGGTGGCAATATTAAAGTGACTGCGAATCGGGTTGAGGCTATCAATGGGGGACAGTTTCTCGCCACCTCGTCTGGTAGCGGACGTGCAGGTAAGATTACGGTTAACGCTACTGACAGGGTAATTGTCAACGGTAGTGATGCAACTTTCAGCGAACGAGTTGCCAAATTTGGCACAAGAGTTGCAAATCCTGAAGCAGCCAGTGGCTTTTTTGTTCGTTCTCAAAGTTCAGGAACAGCAGGAGACATTGAAGTTACCGCACCCCAAATTCGTTTGGACAACTTTGGGAGGTTCAACGCTGAATCAGCATTAGGTAATGGTGGCAATATCAACCTGCAAGTCGGAGAATTACTGCTGCTGCGCCGTGGTAGTCTCATCTCTGCCACTGCAGGAACTGACAAGCTTGGTGGCGATGGCGGTAACATCACTATCAATGCTCCGTCGGGCTTTATTGTTGGTGCTCCAAATGAAAACAGCGACATTACCGCCAATGCTTTCAATGGCAGTGGTGGGAAAATCGATATTAACTCATTAGGCATTTTTAACTTCACTCAGCGTAGTCGAGAAGACTTGGTGCGCGAGTTGGGAACTGATAACCCAAATCAACTCAACCCGCAACAGTTACAAACCAACGACATCACAGCAATTTCCCTAACCAACCCAAATTTAAGTGGTCAGGTCACTATCAATACACCAGATGCTGACCAAAGCCTGGGATTAGTCGAACTCCCCATAGTGTTACCAGATACATCAAAGTTCATAGCAAACGCTGGCTGTGATGCCATTGCTGCCACAGATTCTGACACAGATAAAAGCAAATTTACGATCACCGGACGCGGCGGTTTGCCTCCCAGCCCTTACGAACCCCTCACTACTGATGTCGTCTGGTTAGACACTCGATTATCAGCTATCACATCACAGCAGCAACGTTCACAAAGAAGCGCAGCTAAACCAGCATCTAAGAGTAACGTTGTGAAAATTGTGCCTGCTACAGGTTGGGTGTTCGACGGCAAAGGGCATGTTACCCTCATTTCTAATGCATCCAAAGGGAATGGTTTGGGGTCTACTCCTGCTGGGTGTTCAAAAAAGTAAAATCATATACTTTAAAAAACAGCAGTTTTTCGGTGATTAACATATTATTTGAATAAAATACAGTTCTAGATTCTTGTGGGATGGGCATCTTGCCCGTCCTATATCCGGAAAGACCAAATGCCATACGTGTCAACAATCACGTTTAAGCCTTGATTCGACGTTGATTTACCCCACCCCTTAATCCCCTCCCCTTGCTAAGGGGAGGGGAGGTTTTGGCGCAAGACAAAACCGGGGTGGGGTAAAGCGACAATTGCGAGATTTTACTTATGAACTCACCAACCTTAGGCGATCGCTCGATAGCAGGCTTAGTGGTTTATCTGAAAAGCATAATGTGTACGCCGTGTCTAGGATTGCTGTATCTAGACAAAAAACAACGCTATGCGTTAAAAATCCCTTATACTTAGATTTCGCGGTCAAGGGATTGAGACGAGATGCACAATTCTTAGATCGCGAGTTTGAAGTTGATATATCTATAAGATTTTCTGAATAAATTTCTAGAATCATGCCTGTGACTAGATATACCCAGAAACTGCGCTTCAATGTTATTGCATCCCAAATAGCGATCGCTTTAGTGTGTCTTTCATCACCTTTACTAGTCATAAACACGACTTGGGCACAACCACAGACTGAGACACAAATTAGTTCTTATATCCAACGATTAAAGAACCCTCAACAGCGTTCTGCTGCAATAGATTATTTAGCAACTGTGGGTAAACCTGCCGTCCCCGCCTTAATTACAGCTTTGCAGGATAGCGATGCCCAAGTGCGTGCTAGTGCTGTAATGATTCTCGGTAAAATTGGACCAGCAGCCGCCGAAGCTGCAGTCCCCGTAATACGAGCAATAGATGACAAAGATCCTACCGTTCGTTCTCATGCAGTCCAAGCGATCGAGAAAATTGGCAAACAAGCCTACGTTCCTCACTATATCGCTGCTTTAGACAGCGAGAAGAAATGGGAACGCTACAGTGCAGCCCATGCTTTACGCGCTATGGGAAAAGACGCTGCATCTGCTGTACCTGCCTTAATCAAAAAGTTACAGGATGAAGATGCTTGGATGCGCCAGAACGCTGGTTCTGCTTTAGGGAGTATCGGCAAAGCAGCTGTACCTGCAGTACCTGCTTTAGTTGCCCGTTTGCAAGACACAGATGAAACAGTTCGCTACAGTGCAGCGTATGCTTTGGGTGATATCAGCTTAAGTTTGCAGGAAAATCTTAACCAGGTATCTACAAAAGAATTGGACACAGTTGTCACAGACTTGGAAAAAGCTTTGAAAGTGTTGCAAAACCCCTCACTACAATTCCGCCCCCAAGCAATTACATCTGTAAGCGACCCCCTCGCCGCCTTGAAGAACGAGAGACTGAAGCGGGTATCACAGCCAGCTAGGTGAAATTTTCATTTTAAATCTCACCTATAAACTCACCGGCCTTAGGCTATAAACCAATACGGTTCAGATGAGACCAGAACCCCTATCAGAACCACAATGTAGAGACGCGCCATGGCGCGTCTCTACAGAAAACGCGAATCCCACCACAAATCCTTAACTCAACCGTATTGGGCTATAAACTTATGACTAATAACTAATTCAAGCTAAATTCCTCAAACTCAGGTTGCCCAAACAGCATATTTCGGTCTACGGCTGAGAAAACTTTATTGTTGGCGCGTTCAGAATTCAAACATTGACAAACTAACTCAGCAACATCTGCACGATGGATGCTACCAGAAATGCGTGGCTCTTCAGTTAAAACTCCATTTCCAGTTGCTGGTTCTGACACAAGTCCACCAGGACGGATGATGGTGTAGGTCAGTCCACTTTCAATCAAGTGCTTTTCAGCTTTTTCCTTTTCTACTAAAACGGGTCCTAATGTTTGCAAAACTTGGGGAGGCAAAGCAACGACACTATTTCCACTACCAATAGAAGAAACAAGAATAAATTTTTTTGCCCCTGCTTTGACTGCTGCATCAATAAGATTTTTATTACCTATATAATCTACCTTTTCACTGTCTTTGGGTAAACTACCAATTGTACTAATCACCGCGTGAATCGGTTCATTTGTCAGTA
This sequence comes from Scytonema sp. HK-05, assembly GCF_963872035.1. Classification (NCBI taxonomy): domain Bacteria; kingdom Bacillati; phylum Cyanobacteriota; class Cyanophyceae; order Nostocales; family Scytonemataceae; genus Scytonema; species Scytonema sp. HK-05. The sequence goes on along the minus strand of NZ_CAWMYC010000092.1, from coordinate 198,130 downwards.
TGGCATGTTCTACATCGCCAACATTTAAGGCGTCTCCCAGAACTACCTTAATGCCCATTGCTTCTAGTTCCGCACGAGATGCTGCTGTTCTAAGAAGTGCTTTTACCTTTAGCTGTTGTTGGGTCAAACGCTTGGCAATTTCTAAACCAACGCCGCGACTAGCGCCAGCAATAAAAATGTTGGATGTCGTTGTCATAGATATTTTCTTAAGTAACAATTGTGTAACAACTCATCAATATACAGCAATCTTATTTAATTATTTTTTACTAAGTAAATGTACTTAATCCAATAGTAGGAAGTACTTTTGTAGAAGTTCATGCCAAGGTATTAGATAATGGCGCTAAAATACACTTATGGGTAAAAAATTCAAAAAAGACCTGGAAGAACATCAAGATGTACGAGTTGCTGCTACCTCAAGAATTTGGGGTATTGCTGTGGGAATGTTAGCAATTTGTATTCCGCTTTCAGCGGTTACGAAAAGTGGTCCAATTCTACCTTTAGCTACTTTGACAGGCGCAGCAGTCGGTACAGCTGCTGTGTGGCGTTCTGATGACAAAAAATCAAAAAGTAACTCTTTGCCTCAGCAGAAAGTAGAACTGTTAGAGCAAAGAATCGCTAACTTAGAAACAATTGTCAGTAGTGAGGATTTTGATTTGCGGATGAAAATTAAACAGCTAGAACTGAGCGATCGCGCGGAGCGCAACTCCCAAGGGCATCGCCAACTTGACAATTAGATAATTTTCATCCAAACCGTGTCTGTGTAAGGTGTAACTCTATTTATGGCAATCTATGGCAATTTTTAAATAATTGCCTTCATTCATAATTAAGATAATATTATTCATTAAATAACCCTTGATTCTATTATAACTGTTTCAGAGTTTATGAATTATAGGTAAAATTGCCGTGTTCCTAGAGAAAAAATGGAAAACAATTGTAAAGTGATATTACAATTGTTTCAAAAATATTTAAAAATCGTCGGAAATCCAAACATGGTTCTAAGGTAGAACCTAAGGAGATGCTAGAGGCAAATTATGACGAATAAAATTGAAAAGTATCGGTTTGTCTGTACCCTTACCTTCGGGGATATCTACGGTCAAATCATTATTTGGTTGATTACCATTACGATAAGCTTGGCGTCAGCTTTGGCGCTGATGGGTGCTAGACGACCGGTTTATGCTTTAGCCACCGTCGGGCTCGTAGTTCTACTATCGTTGCCTTTCTTGCTTTTTGCCTTCGTAACCACCTTGCTAAATCACATTGAGGTGTCTCCCATAGAAGCAGGGACAAAAATGGAACCAATGCCTGGCAATATTTCCCAACAACAACCTGTACAAGCGACTAGCTGAAGGGATTTTAGATAGAGGACTGGTTATTGGTTAATGGTTAATAGTTAGTGGTAAAGAATAACTAATAACTAACAAATGTAGAGACGCGCCATGGCGCGTCTCTACAACTAACAACTCCCTACTCCAAAATCCACAATTAAAACAATATCCCTGTCTGTTGGCGGGGAATTTTTTTTAGAGATGCGACATTTCACGTTTCTACAATAGAAAAGCTATAGCTTTTTTTTACACTGGGTGGCTGATTATGCTTGAACATGATGTGATTATTGTCGGAGGTGGGTTGGCTGGGTGTCGCGCTGCAGTAGAAATTGCCCGCACTGACCCCAGTTTGAATGTGGCTGTGGTTGCCAAAACCCACCCGATTCGTTCCCACTCGGTGGCGGCGCAAGGTGGGATGGCTGCATCTCTGAAAAATGTTGATTCAGCCGACACTTGGGAAGCTCATGCTTTCGACACTGTCAAGGGTTCCGATTATTTGGCGGATCAAGATGCAGTGGAAATTCTTACGCGTGAAGCGCCAGATGTGGTGATTGATCTAGAACACATGGGCGTTTTGTTCTCGCGTTTAAGCGATGGTCGCATTGCTCAACGTGCTTTTGGCGGACATTCCCACAATCGTACTTGCTACGCCGCTGATAAGACTGGTCACGCAATTTTACACGAATTGGTGAACAATTTGCGGCGATATGGTGTGCAAATTTATCAAGAGTGGTACGTGATGCGCCTGATTTTGGAAGAGGGTCAGGCGAAAGGTCTGGTGATGTACCACATTTTGGATGGGCATATTGAAGTGGTGCGGGCTAAGGCGGTGATGTTTGCGACTGGTGGCTATGGTCGTGTTTACAACACCACGTCTAATGATTATGCTTCCACTGGTGATGGTCTGGCAATGACTGCTTTGGCTGGGTTGCCCTTAGAAGACATGGAATTTGTGCAATTTCATCCCACAGGGTTGTATCCGGTAGGGGTGCTGATTTCAGAAGCGGTGCGCGGAGAAGGGGCGTATCTGATCAACTCTGAGGGAGAACGCTTTATGGCAAGGTATGCTCCCAGCCGCATGGAACTTGCTCCGCGTGATATTACTTCACGGGCGATCGCCTACGAAATTCGTGCAGGTCGCGGTGTTCATCCCGATGGTAGTGCTGGTGGTCCGTTTGTTTATCTCGACCTGCGGCATATGGGTAAAGAAAAAATTATGAGCCGCGTCCCCTTCTGTTGGGAGGAAGCACATCGCTTAGTAGGTGTTGACGCAGTGACTCAACCTATGCCAGTACGCCCTACCATTCACTATTGCATGGGTGGTATCCCAGTGAATACCGACGGTCAAGTCCGCAGTAGTGGTGATGGTCTGGTTGATGGCTTCTTTGCCGCAGGGGAAACTGCTTGTGTTTCCGTACATGGCGCAAATCGCCTCGGCAGTAATTCGTTGTTGGAATGTGTGGTTTATGGACGAAGAACCGGAGCTCGTGTAGCACAATTTGTGCAAAAACGCAAGTTACCAAATCTGGACGAGCAACGCTACATCACTGAGGCTCAGCAACAAATTCAGGTTCTGCTAGAACAGCCTGGAAAGCTCCGCATTAACGAAGTCCGCCAAGCCTTCCAAGATGACATGACTCAGTACTGCGGCGTGTTCCGTACACAAGAACTCATGCGTGAAGGTTTGAAGAAAATAGAAGAATTACAACAAAAGTATTCACAAATATACTTAGATGATAAGGGCAGTTGCTGGAATACGGAAATCGTGGAAGCTTTGGAATTGCGGAGCCTGATGGTAGTAGGGCGGATGATTCTAGAATCCGCCTTAAATCGTCAGGAAAGTCGCGGCGCTCACTTCCGCGAAGATTACCCCGAACGGGATGATACCAACTTCTTGAAGCACACAATGGCTTATTATTCGCCAGCAGGAATTGATCTTCAATATCGTCCAGTGGCGATTACCATGTTTAAGCCACAAGAACGGAAGTATTAGGAAAGGCTAAAGTGTCAAGGCTCAAGGATGAAAAATTTTCATCCTTGCTTGTTTCTAACAGAGATATTAAACCTGAGAATATTATTAAACCTGTGGGAAATAAGCCGTTAGTTCTAGTTGATTTTGGTGCAGGAGAAAATAAAAGTTAGAGTGGAGGATTACTTATATCTCTTGGAAAGAAGGCTCGCTAAGATAGTTTCAATCTCCATTGAGAAAAGCGTTAAGTATATAAACTATGCAGACAAAAGAAGCGCCTTTCACTCTTCGGCTTTGGACAGTGAAGGAATACCATAAAATGGCAGAGTTGGGAATTTTTCACCCAGAAGAACGAGTGGAATTAATCGCAGGACAGATTGTTAAGATGAGTGCAAAAGGAACTATCCATACTACTACTGTCAGGCGTATTGCTAATGTTCTGCGTGAGCAATTACAAGGCAAGGTAGAGGTAGATGTTCATACTCAAGATCCAGTCCAGTTAAATGATTTTTCAGAACCAGAACCTGATATTGCTGTGGTAAAAGTTGATCCACTCGATTACGTTGACCACCATCCTACAGCCTCAGAAGTTTATTTGATTATTGAGGTAGCAGACAGTAGCTTTAAATACGACTGCGAGACTAAAGGTAAAGCCTACGCTCAATCAGGAATTCTAGATTATTGGGTAGTGGATGTTAATAACCGTAAACTCCACGTTTTTCGAGAACCTACTCAGGAGAAATATCAGAGTGAAGTGATTTTTTCACAAGAGGCAATTATTTCACCATTGAATTTTCCTAACTTGATGATTACAATTGCTGATATATTGCCACGAGTGATTAATAAGCCGTGACAACAATAGTTATTCGGTAGTACGGGTTAGCAAGTGGCTGATGAGCATGCTGTAGCGTGACGCTAGGTCGGTAAGCATATGGTTATGTACCACGAAGAGCGTAACTGTTTACTGAATAACTGATCATTGCTTTACTATAACTTTGGATAGGTGTATAATTTCTCAAAAGAAGGGGAGTAGCTGCTGGCAATCATATTAGCCAGTACACTTGAGTCAACATACTGGCAATAAGCCTGGTTCAAGTGACGAGAAATGTAAGGCTCTCAGCTTTGAGAATACTAAAAGTACTCAAAGGCTGACCGTTGAGAGCAAATTAATTCTTGGAAGTGAGACCTTCACTAAGTTCACACAAAAAAGTGTGAGCTTGGTGGAGTCTCATCGCTCACATCAAGCTCACACAGGCAAAAGATTCCTGAAGGAGCTTGAGAGAGTGTTAACAGCTTTTACTGCGGGTTTGTTATTAATTACGGTTTCCGAGCTAGGTGATAAAACATTTTTTATCGCCGTGATTTTAGCGATGCATCACTCGCGGCGGCTCGTCTTTGCAGGTGTGATAGCCGCTTTAGCTGCAATGACAATTCTTTCTGTTGTCTTAGGACAAGCAGTTTCGATACTTCCAAAAGTTTATATTCATCACGCTGAGATAGCTTTATTTCTAGGCTTTGGAATTAAACTGCTTTATGATGCAAGTCGAATGCCTGCTTTTAGTTGTGATAAGGAAGTTGTAGAAGAGGCAGAAGCTGCAGTGAAACAGGCAGATATGCAACTGCCGAAAAAGAAAAATGCTTTAGCAATTTTAACAGAAGCCTTTGTACTGACGTTTATGGCAGAGTGGGGCGATCGCACACAAATTGCCACAATTGCTTTAGCCGCAGGAAATAATGCCATTGGAGTAACAACGGGTGCAATTTTGGGACACGCCATTTGTGCAGCCGTTGCTGTTATTGGTGGCAGAATGCTAGCAGGGCGAATTTCTGAGCGGAAACTCACCTTCATAGGTGGATTTTTGTTTCTTTTGTTTGGTGTCGTAGCCGCTATCGAGGGAGCATAAAAATAAGAAAGAAGAAAGAAGAATGAAAATTTTTTTCTTCTTTCTTCTTTCTTCCTTTTTCATTCTTTACTTAGCGCTGCTATTTGGCGTTGGCGTTGGAGTAGGAGAGGAGGATTCACTTGCTTGCTTATTAATTTCGTCTCTGTATTGGGTTGGTGCTAAAGCCGCAGCTTTGGTAAACAAAGTTTTTGCTTCGTCAGTTTTGCCCTGTTTTTTGAGGAGCATCGCCTTGGCTAATGCGGGACGAAAATCCTGTGGATCGTTCTTTATTGCCTGGTCATAAGCAGTAAGAGCTTGATCATAGCGTTTTTGGGAGGCGTGTACGTTGCCCAATAGCACTTGTACAGCAACTGTATCGACACTTCCAGGCTGAACTTTATTTGCTTGGGTTGCAGTATTGAGAGTATCTTGCAGCAAACCAACAGCTGCTTCGGGGCGACCTTGAGCCAGCAGGAGAGCAACCATTCCTTGTAAAGCATCAAGGTTGCCAGGTTTATTTTGCAGAACAGAACGGTAAGCTTGAGCAGCTCCTTCCTTGTCGCCAATTTGCTGCTTAGCTTGAGCCAGCAGCACTGCATATCTTGTTTGTTCTGGATTCAGCTTTGCTAACTTTTCTAAAGGTTCAATAACGCTCTTGATCTCACCGACACCTAAGCTGAGTAACTGTAAACGAGTCTCAAGCAAGCCTCGCAGCGCCGTTTGGTTGTCGCTTTCTCGCTGCAAAACCTGTTCATAACCCCGTGCTGCATCTTCCAGCTTTGATTTTTGATCAGAGGAAGGGGAACCACTTCTTGCGTTTGCGGACTGTTGGGTTGAGCTTTGCGTTTGATTAAACGCTCCAATGAGCGGTACTACTGAAACTCCGACAAAAGCAAGAAGTGCCAGCACCAAAATCACATTGACTATCCAGCGATTGCGAGGTTTAGACACAAAACCGTCCTTAAACTCTAATGACATTATCGTTTACAGAAAACATGAAAGTTAAAAATTTTAAAAACTTTGCGGAATGCCGTGAATTGTTTGTGAATTTTATAACAAAAAGCAATGTACGCAATCCATGTAAGTGTTGACTTTAGGAGGAATAGTCTGAATTTTAGCTATGTTATGCTTCCGAAACTAGTGTAAAGGCGCTAAATTACAAATTTAGTGCGTGTATGCGAAATTTCGCGTCTTTAGTATCCCACAGAGCGTTGAGATAGGTTGTCTTGAAAGGAAATATACTTACAAGCGCCGCACAAACGCTCTTTCCAGCTGCCTTCGTAAAATCCCACAATGGGATGTGTCTCCGCCGCAAGGAGTTTTTATGACTTCCGACCTGATGCCGTCGCCCGAATCGTCCAACTCAGCTGCTTCTAAAGAAGCTTTAAACAGCAATGATGCAGCTACGAATGTAAATGCAGCGAACCCAGCTTCTCAAGCAGAAGATTCGCCTGTAATCTCAAATGAAACTGCCAATACTGCCAATGATGAAAACTTAGTAAATCGGCTGGAACCGATTCCACCTCCTAGTGAACCAATGCAGTACCGAGCCATTGGCTTAGTACGAGGTCGTTACGTTGCCAGCAGTGAACAATTCACTCAAGGTACAATGTTCACCTCAGATGGCGCAGAACTCGATGCTGTCCTTCTGGGTCGGATTATGAGTTTAGTTAAAAATCATTTGGACTTGGAAAAAGAACATCTGTGGGTCGTTTATCCCCGTACTCGGCAGGAAAACGATAAATTGCACGTACAAATTGTAGGAGTTTGGGAACCAGAAAATTTAGCTAAACATCAAACAGCTGATGATGAAGAAGATTCAGCTACAGAAGATTTGCAAACACCCGCTAATGGTTCATCAAGTGCCCTCGTACCCTCATCAGAAGTTCCAGATGGTGGTTTTTCTGTTCGTGGCGAGGTCGTTTATCAATCTTTTGAAGGTGAACACTTGGTGGTCAAAATTAAACAGGCTGCCCGCAAACAAGATGACAAACCAAAGTATTTCAAGTTGAAAATTAAAGGTAAGCTTGAAACTAAAGCAGTTAGTAAGTTTTGGGACTTGAAAGTCCAGCGGGAAGCTGACGAATTAGTTGTAGAAAGCGCTGAGGCGATCGCTGATTTACCCAAAAAGCGCAGACCACCACAACGAAGACCAGGGGGCGGTGGGGGTCGTCGTCCTAGTGGAAGAAAACCATTTCCCCCAAGACAACGCAATGGCGAAACTCCGCGTCCAGTGCGGAAAATAGGCGACTCCTCTGCGGCGTCAAAACCTGTATCTACAAAACCCGTTCCTAAGCCCGTCAAGCGTCCGAAGCCACCCGAACAATAAAGAATGAATAGAGAAGAATGAAGAATAAAAAAATTCTTTATTTTTCTCTGTTCTCTGTTCTTTGTTTATTAAAACTCCGTCCAACGGTCTTGCGGAAGAAAAGACCGCTCCATCTCAATTGGGGCTACAGGCTCTGTTAAGGTAAAATCACCTGATGAAATCCATTGTTTCAACTCCACAGCAACTTGCTTGGAGAGAAATACACTTGCAAGCGGTGCAACGCGCACAGTTCTGCCTTCTATGGTGATCCGCCCTGATTTGAGTTGGGTGTAACTTACTAAACCAAAGGTAGGACGGACGCGCCGGGGAATAGAAAAGTCTACTATCGGGGCTACCAAATCTTTATCTTGAACTGCACATCTTGCAACGACTTCTTCGTTCAACACCGGGAGTGGTACACCCACTCCCAACATCAAAGAAGGACCGTAACTCTTGAAGTAACACCCACGCACCCAACGAGCATCCATTTGCTTGGCATCACCAATTAAAGACAAAGTCGCAGCCGGACCAATAGGTGTACGATTGGGTAAGCGCTTTTGTAAGGGAAAGTGCTGCGTACCTTCCCAAGCAACATAACCAATACCGCCGCCTAGGAAAATTCGCGTCCCAATTCCAACAAGCTGCAGATCTGGGTCGTTGAATAGGGGGGAGATGGCACCAGGGTTAGAGTAAACAGCATTGCTCAAACGCGGTTGTAAAGGACCGAGGTATGTGTAAAGTGGGCGATCGCCCCCATTCACACCTACTATAAAATTTTGATAAAGATTGCGGGGATTGAATAAATAAAACTGGTTTATCGTCTCACGGGTAATCGTCGTTTCAAAACTTGCTCTAGGATAACAATCTGTAACTTGTCCTAGCGATCGTACGTGTACGGCTTTACCAGCTATCAAATCTTCAATAACATGACCGCCACCGCGTTCCCGGACTTCTTCCCCGTCCATCACCTCCACCGCACAACTTGCACCCAAGTACAAATCTACTGCGCCAAAACCAGAGTATGCGGGTACTCCATCTAACCAGCAACGGCGGATTTTTATCGGCGGGTCAGTATGTCCTAAATTAATAATTGCACCGCTAGACTCCATCGGTTCAAAAGTGCCAGTGGTGATGACATCAACTTCCTTAGCAACTTTAGTAACACCGACTTCTGCAACTCTTGCTTTTAATTCAAGAGCGGTCAAGACTACCGCTTGCTTGCGGCTGATTTTGTCATTTATTTCCGCAATGGTTCGCATATAAAAATGTATGGGATCAAGGAACGTGAGTTATTGATAGAGGCTGGGTTATTTAATGTACCTACTCAGTAGAGCGTGTTGGAACGCACGCATATAATTTGGATGAATAGTGTATTACACGTTTCAATCACACATCCTACGTTACTATTGCTTTATCACTCTAAATGTTAGATTTATTCTTTCTTTTAATTGTTTAGATGTCTTTGGTATTTGGTGATGCCAAAAATGTTGTGTTGAGCCTTTCATGAGCAGAAGACTACCATGAGTTAGGGTTATTTCAACTTTCTCTAAATCTTTGTTCAATTTATGCTTAAGTTGAAAACGCCTACTTTGTCCAAAACTTACCGAAGCGATAATTGGGTTTCTTCCTAGTTCTGGCTCATCATCGCTGTGCCATGACACGTAATCCTTTCCATTCCGATAAAGATTGATAAGGACACTGTTAAACTTTTCTTGTGCAACCTCTTCAATTCTTTCTTTTATTAAAAGTAGTATAGGTGTCCAAGCTTCCGGATTCATGGTAATTCCTGAATAGGTATAAGATTTACCCCCGTCTCCATACCAAGCTGTCAATCTTGGCAAGTCAACTTCTTTACCAAAAATCTTCATCTTATCTTGTCGCCAATTTATGCTGCCAAATAATTCTTTGAAGAGTTGGTTACTTTCTAACCCATTAAAGAAACTCCGATATATAATCACCTCTCCATCTGGTAGAGGTTTACCATCAGCCATCGTTATAACGTCAAGTATTGGTTTAGTACTCAACTCTTGGTTACTAAATAAGTTAAGGCTCAATTGATTTCCCATATAATCTTGCATTCTAAACTCCAAACTTTGGATATTAACTTAACTTACATATGTCATAAAAATCCTTTGATACCTACCTATCCCTTGATTATTAACAAAACATCTTGCTGTCATTAACCAAAGTCTACCCCTAACGGCTTCATCAAGCATTGATATGTCCGATATCTCAAATAAAGTAGCCATTATACTACGAAAATTATCAATACGTTTTCTAGCACTATAAAAATTAGGGCTTACGCATATAAAATAATTAGAACCCTTTTGAGAAATGTTTAGGATATTAGCCAAATGCTTTAGGTTTATATGTTCAATATCAAGAATGTTGGAAAATACATGAAGCTTTATAGTTTGAGATTGAGATCTAACATCGGTAATATCCAAATTGTCAAGTTTTTTGTTGACTATCCTAATCTTTAAACCTGCTTGCTTATGTATTAGGGCGGACTGTACATATTGTTCTCCTCGATCAAGTGAAGCAGCAGAAGGTTCAATCAGAGTAAGACTGTTTATGCTTAAATTTATTTTTTTCGAGGCTAGATAACTGATTAAAACACACGTATCAGTTGCGGGACCACAACCATAACTAAAAATCTCAAGTGGCTTTCCTATAAATTTCGATAAATCTAACGTATCAAAAGCACTGGTTAATTTGTAGTAATGATGTGCGCCATAGAGAGCTATGTAAATGTCTACTTCTTCGTTATGTTCTAATATTTTTCTACCATTACTAATATCATTTAGGGTGCGACGGAAATCTTTGTACTTTGGATTTATGTGATACTTGTTTAGACAACTGCCGTATACTTCTTCAAGGTAATTGAAGTCAGTTCTAAATACACCTAAATTATGAAAATTATTTTGCATATCTATCCTTCTTTGGGAACTCTACTGGTTCAAGTCCAGGATGTCCTAAAGAAAGTTAAAAAAGTAAAAAAATTGTAAAACAAAGCTAAAGTAATGTATATCTTAATATGAAAAATGAGTAAGTATTTTCAGTAAATTTACCATAGTTAGTACTATTTAAGAGTAAGCATGACTAGCTACTATGCTAGATGGCACGACTCATGAATAGACTATGGTGAGGCTCACCCTCTTTTTGCAAACGCATTGCCCACTCCACACCAAAAGAGCGATAACGCGGAGCGCCTGTTGAAGGCAATGCTCACAAATTTTAATTATTTTGTGTAAAGACGAGGCAGCGCTGCAGGAGGGTTTCCCTCCCCAGGCGACTGCCGTCGCAAAGACGCAAGGTATACTTCGCGCCTTTGCATGAAACTAAAATCTTTCCACTTCCTCAAACTTTTAGCCTGGGAACGAGTTAACGTGCGAATAAACCTGATTCTTCCAAAGCCTAAAGGTTTTTAGCTGTTTTATCTGGTTCATCCAGAAACTTCAGTTCGCAATTCATAACTACACCGTTAGGAAGTTTCACACCCACAGTGCCAACTCTGGATGGGTACAAATCGACGATCAGCATTAAACCTAAAGCTTTATGCTGTACTGGCTTGTTGGCAATGTAATACTTGGTAGCAACTTGAATATCCATCTGTCTGACTCCAATGTGAGTTGTCTGTTGCAGTTGCAAGTGCAACGCTGTATTACGCTGCAAATCCCAATCCTCTCGGGTTATTCAGTTTGATAATTGCATCGTAATGTCCGGATAGATGTTTTTCACCTATTTGACACTCCCCACGCCTAAAGGCGGGGGATTCTAGTCTCATCGTCGTCGCTTGCCTGTGCAGGTCTTACGACCAACACAAGTAGAGGCTACAACTCCACTAGCGTTACTTTGGGACTGCCCATCCCTAGCACCGCAGTTTCTTACGGAGGGAAACCCTCCTCCGAACTGCTCGTTTGCACGACTTAAAATCACCTTAGCTGCATTCACATCTCGTTGCTCAATATATCCACAGCTTGGACATGAATGAGTACGTGTGCTTAACGACTTCTGAACTTTTTTGCCACAATTAGCACACTCAACAGATGTGAAATGTGGAGGAACTGCAACTATTGTCCGTCCAAACTTTGCACCAAAGTATTCGACCCATTGACGAAAGTTATACCAAGATGCATCACTTATACTTTTGGCTAGTTTGTGATTTTTTACCAACCCGCTTACATTCAAGTCTTCCAAAACTACCTTAGCGCTAGCTAGGCATAAGTTACGCGCGAGTCTCTTCGCGTGTTCATTCCTCTGTCTTGTTACTCTCAAATGCTTACGCGCATAGACGGAACGTGCTTTCCTCCTACCAGATGACCCTTTTTCCTTCTTGTAAATCTTACGTTGCGCTCGTTTTATCTCTTTTTCAGATTTTCTAAGGAATCTTGGGTTTTCTTCATGATGCCCATTGCTATCAGAATAAAAGTACTGTAGTCCAACATCAATACCTATTTCAGATGTGGCAGTGGGTGCGTCTTGCTTGTTATCCACCTTGACACAGAATTGAACATAAAACCCATCGGCTCTACGGACAATCCTAACTCGCTTAATTAGTTCTATAGGATATGTGTGAATATCCCATTTTCCGAGTAACTTGAGTTCCCCTATACCTTTGTTGTCTGAAAAAGTTATGCGACGTTTAGATGAATGCAATTTCCATCCTGATGTTTTGTATTCAACAGAACGGCTATCTTTTTTAAAGCGTGGATACCCTTTCTTCCCCGGTTTTTTGTTTTTACAATTATCAAAAAATCGGTTAATGGCTCGTTCTACATTCTCTACAGATGCTTGAGTTGCGTGACTGTTCAAATCCTTAACAAACGCGTATTCAGCACGTAATTGAGTGTTGTACTGATAAAGCTCTTTCTTTCCAATGCCACGATTATCCATCCAATATCTTAGGACTTTGTTTCGTACAAACTGACTTGTACGTATAGCTTCGTTTATGGCTTGAGCTTGAGTATTTATCACTACAGCTTTATATTCTAGTACCAACACTCTTGAATCACCTCCTTTATCTTGCTATATTAATATTTAGTATACACACAATAACTATAGATAGCAACAAAAAAACGATTAAAAAATATACCAGTTTTATATGATGAAGTGAAGGAAAGGCATCAGATTGTTGTAACTCCAACAGCTTGGGCAAGTATGAAAAAAGAAGCTAATAACAGAGGTATTAGTATTAGCGAATTGATAGAAAGCTTTGGACGGGGACTAAAGTCCCCATCGGGCTTATCCCCATAAATGGAATTTAGGGGCTTGCGCCCTCCGATTTTCGGTCATCTATCTCTTTAAGCTAATTGATTCACTCGCTACTGTGCATTGTAGGGGTAAAATGAGGGATCGAGGCTGATAACGCTAACAGCAGTGGAACAGAAAACCAGCCAGAGGTAAGCAGCACTTATCGCTGAGTCAAGCAAAAATACTCAGTTACTACTTGACTAAGCAAAGATACTCAGTAGATAATAGTAACAGAATGTTAAGTTATTTCAGAAAACCTTAAAAAGTCTGTAATATTTTTGCAACTAGACTATTGTTTACACAGCTTTGCGGCTTTTCTAAAGCAATCCAAGTTAAACCAGATTCTTGGTAAAGCCATTGACCTGCGCGACAAAAACTTAAGCTTTAAAAGCCAAAACCTATTCTGTGGAGTTCTCCATGTCAAACTCAGCTAGTCCCGTCGAACGCGCCGTCCTGATCACCATCATTGGTGAAACAGTGCTGAAAGACCGTATTGTCAAGCTGCTGAAAAGCCATGATGTCAGCGGCTACACCATTAATCAAGTACAGGGTGAGGGTGGGCATGGAAGACGCTTGGGAGATATGGCAGCCTACAACACCAATATTGAAATCAAGACCATTGTTTCATTAGAAGCATCTGATGCTATTTTATCGGCACTGAAAGACGAGCGGGGCGGACACGCTTTGATCGCCTATCGACACAATGTAGAAGCTTTCTTTTAACTTGTTGACAAATTTTTTGACAAAATTTTTAATTATTTCGCGCAAAGACGCAAAGGTACTATACTTTGCGCCTTTGCGCTTTGCTAAGAGAGTTCCAAATTAACCAAATTAAAAAATATCCAACTTTTTTTGTGGGATGGGCTTCTAGCCCGTCCTATTAACTGGGCGGGCTTTCCGGCCCACCCCACTGTTAGGGGGTAATTTATTTGTTGGAAATCCCTAAAATCTTTCCACCGCCTCAAACTTTTTAGCAATCTCACCCATAGCGTTTGCTGCTTCACCACAAGTGCGTGGAGTTGGAAAAATCTTACCTGGATTCGCCAAACCTTTAGCATTAAATGCTTGTCGTACCCATTGCATAGTTTCTAAATCAGCTTCTGTGAACATTTCCGGCATATAGCACTTTTTATCTGCACCTATGCCATGTTCTCCAGAAATGCTACCGCCGACTTTGACACAAAGCTTAAGAATTTCTCCTCCGACTTCTTCTACCTTTTCTAATTCACCAGGAATGGAATTATCAAACAGAATCAATGGGTGAAGATTGCCATCACCAGCATGAAATACATTAGCAATCCGATACCCATATTTCAGACTTAATGCTTCAATTTCTGCTAATACGTAGGATAACTGAGTGCGTGGAATAACACCATCTTGTACATAATAATCTGGACTGACATGACCTGCTGCAGCAAAAGCTGCTTTACGTCCTTTCCACACTTTCAAGCGTTGTTCTGCATCAGTGGCAATTGTGATGTTTCGCGCACCGTTCTTTTTACAAATTTCCGCAATGCGCTGTTTATTTTCCGCAACTTCTACAGCTAAACCGTCGATTTCTACTAATAAAATAGCAGCAGCATCACGGGGATAACAATTCGTGCAAACCACATCTTCCACAGCATTGATGCTGAGGTTATCCATAATTTCCATACCACCAGGAATAATTCCGGCGCTGATGATATCGGAAACAGTTGCACCTGCTGCTTCAATGCTGGTAAAGTCTGCTAAAAGCACACAAATTGATTCTGCACTTTTGAGAATTCGCAAAGTAATTTCTGTAGCAATTCCTAGTGTCCCTTCAGAACCTACAAATACACCTGTTAAGTCATAACCAGGCATTTCAGGAATTTGTCCCCCCACATCTACAATTGAACCATCAGGAAGGACGAGTTTCAATCCCAAAACGTGGTTGGTTGTGACACCGTACTTCAAACAATGCACCCCACCAGAGTTTTCCGCCACGTTACCGCCAATTGAGCAAATGATTTGGCTGGAAGGATCGGGAGCGTAGTAAAACCCAGCACCACTCACAGTTTGTGTTACCCAACTGTTAATCACTCCCGGCTGCACAATAACTTGCTGATTTTCCAAATCAACTTTAAATATTTGCCGCATTAAAGAAGTGACAATCAAAACGCAATTCTCGACTGGTAACGCGCCACCAGATAAACCCGTACCAGAACCGCGTGCGATGAAGGGGATGGAGTGGCGATCGCATATCTTCACTACCTCTGCAACTTGTTCTGTGGTTCTTGGCAATACTACCACAGCCGGACGCTCACGATAGCTAGTTAAACCATCGCACTCGTATGTAATGAGTTCTTCGCGGCGTTGGACTACGCCATTTTTGCCAACCACAGCCTCAAATTGTTTGATGATGGGTTTCCAGTTGCGTTGTTGTTTGTCTTGGGTGAGCATAGGTGGTTTTGTCCTAGGGAGAGATTTCCTGACTCCCGATAAAGATGCAGCTACAGTAGGTGCTAATAATTTATATATTATCTGGGTCTACTGCTACATAGAACTTATCCATAGCTGTACAAGACAAGTACTTACTCTACCATGTGCTGTATTTATCATAGGATGCCAAAGATTGCGGTTAACGGCTGTTCTTGCAACAAAAATAGGCAAGCGAGAGAAGAGTTGCATTTACAGCTTGACAGACTAATAAGCTCTGCTTCCCAATCAACTAACCTAGATATAGCGC
Source organism: Scytonema sp. HK-05 (assembly GCF_963872035.1). Classification (NCBI taxonomy): domain Bacteria; kingdom Bacillati; phylum Cyanobacteriota; class Cyanophyceae; order Nostocales; family Scytonemataceae; genus Scytonema; species Scytonema sp. HK-05. The sequence continues at coordinate 182,685 of NZ_CAWMYC010000092.1, read as the reverse complement.
TCTTAAGTGGTGGATAAACTTATGGTGGAGCAATTTTTAATCAATAATGATGATTACTATGTCCCAGATGCCAACCAGCTAATAACTGAAGATGACACGCCTGTGGATAATTTTGCTTCTGCTAAACAACAACGTCTCTTAGTTGGCTCTCTTTACAGTTCTTTACAAAATCAAACTTTTCTAGCTGAAGCCAATGTTGGCATTTATTATACAGACCTTCAGCCTCCCATAGTACCCGATGTTTTCCTCAGCTTAGATGCCCAAGTCCTTGAAAATTGGTGGGAGAAGCAAAATCGTTGTTATATGGTTTGGCGTTTTGGCAAGCCTCCAGAAGTTGCAATTGAAATTGTCTCAAACAAAGAAGGTGATGAACTAGGGAAAAAACTAGGAATTTATGAACATATGCGAGTGAGTTACTACATCGTATATGACCCCACTCACCAATTAGGAGAGGAAGCGTTACGGATTTATGAACTTAGGGGAAGGCGCTACTTTGAAACGACAGAAACTTGGCTAGAGCAAGTTGGGTTAGGTTTGACACTTTGGCGAGGACAATTTGAAGGTAGGGAAGATGTTTGGTTACGTTGGTGTTATCAAGATCGTGTTGTTGTCCCAACTGGAGATGAGCGTGCTTCTCAAGCAGAACATCGTGCTCAATTGCTAGCAGAAAGACTACGGGCTATAGGGATTGACCCTGATACTCTGTGAAAACCTCTTCGGTAGAAATATTTTCTGAAACGTTTGTACAGGGAGCGTTCACATATTCCTCAATAGCTTTTTTCCACTTTAAATATCCTCGACCATTTAAATGCAGTCCATCCTCTGTATAAGAAATATCTAATTTATGCTCTGAATCCGATAAATGAGAATAAACGTCTATATATTGATAAGAAAACTCTTTCGCTAGATTTTTCAGATGTAAATTTAGCTGTAGTATATTATTGTTATCTTGCCAGTAACGAGTCGTCTTGTTATTCACTGGTAAGACGCTTTGAATAAATACTTCTGTATTCGGGAGTTTGTTTTGAAACTCAGTCAAAATAGCAGAGTATACAAGTATGATTTGTTCTATAGTTTTAACAGTCTTATTTATACCAAGCAGATCATTAATACCTGCCATTAAAAAAACTTTCTCAGGTTGCGACGCTAATATCGTGTCTAGGCGATTTAATATCAAATCTGTTGTGTCACCACCAATACCACGGTTTTTTATATTAGGGTTTTCTAATAACTCTGACCATTGACCTTCTTCAGTCAAACTATCTCCTAAAAAAATAATGCCTAAATGGGATTTAGGCAGCAATTCAAACTGACTTTTTTTATGGAGATAGTATGGATCGTAATATTCTTTTTCAGATTTTTTCCGATAAACTTTTTTAGATAAATATTGAAAACCACCTTTTTTAATAAAAAATAAAATACTAATCAAAAAAAATAAAAGATTCAGTATTGAAGAAGTAAACAGTAATAAGATTGTGGCTTTCTCGTTCATATTTTTGGTTAAATAAATACCTTGCCTTTTCTTTTAGTTCTGCGTTCTTTCTTGTTCAATAAAAATAGCTCATGACTCATAATAAGCATGAGGACATTTTTTATTTGAATTGATGTACTTTAACAGATTATTTAGATAAGATTAGCACATTTACGGAAAGCATTTATGAAAAATCAATGAATTTATGCACGTCATGCCATACTTCTTCCAATAAATTAGGACTTTCAGCATCAAACCACTTAATCTGAGGATATGCTCTAAACCAGGTGCGTTGCCGCTTGGCAAATTGCCGTGTGTGTAAAACAGTTAATTCTTTTGCTTTCCCTAAAGAAATATCCCCAGCCAAATATTGCTTGATTTCTTGATATCCCAAAGTATTAAGTAAAGGTAAATCAACACCATATTTATGGCAAAGATATTCTACTTCTGCTACCAAACCATCTGCAATCATTTTCTCTGTACGCTGTGCAATGCGATCGCTAAGGTGAGCAGGATCACAATCTAAACCTATTTGCAAAATTGGATAATCCGGCGGATTCTCTCCTTGCTGCTCAGAAATTGGGCGACCAGTCACATAAAATACTTCTAATGCTCTTAAAGTCCGCACGGGGTCGTTGGGATGAATCTTTTGTGCTGCAATGAAGTCAACTTGTTGCAACATAGCGTACAATTGCCTTTGGTCAAGTGATTCCAGTTGCGATCGCAATTCCTTGTGTGGTGCAACTCTAGGAATCTTCATTCCCTGTGTTATTGAACGTATGTATAAACCAGTACCACCAACTAACAAGAGAGGGGGATGAGGAAGATGTTGCTTTCTCATCTCCCCCGTGTCCTCTTGTCCAATTGTTGGGGAAGAAGCAATTAACCCTTGTGCTTGCTCTTGATAATCTGCAACCGTCATCATGTCTGTAGGGTTGCAGATATCTATTAAATAGTGCTGCACTAACTTTTGTTCAGATACTGTAGGTTTAGCGGTGCCAATATCAAACTCACGGTAAACTTGACGGGAATCTGCACTAAGAATTATTGAACCCAGGCGCATCGCCAAATCTAACGCCAATCCCGATTTCCCTGTTGCTGTTGCGCCACAAATCACAATCAATTTAGTCATGAGTCAATAGTAAGCGTGAACACTCAACACTCAATAGTAATCATTGATAAGTGATTGGGTATATCCCCATCATAAACTTCTCTTCAGATTGCTCTACAGTCGCCATCAAGCCTTTTGTGTTAGAATTTTGGAGTGTTTTTCTATTTAGCCCCTTTGGGCGAGTTTAACCCCACGTAACAGGAGAATTTTCATGACGAGCAGTTACAGTGCCGCTCAGATTCAAGTTCTGGAAGGTCTGGAACCCGTCCGCAAAAGACCGGGAATGTACATAGGTTCCACAGGTCCGCGAGGGCTCCATCATTTAGTTTACGAGGTGGTGGACAACTCGATAGATGAAGCTTTAGCGGGTTACTGCACCCATGTGGAGGTGGATCTCAACGCTGATGGTTCTGTAACCGTTGTAGATGATGGTCGGGGTATTCCCACGGATATTCATCCGCAAACGGGAAAATCAGCATTGGAAACTGTGTTAACCGTACTGCACGCTGGCGGGAAATTTGGTAGCGGTGGCTACAAAGTTTCTGGAGGATTGCACGGTGTTGGTGTTTCCGTAGTCAACGCCCTGTCCGAGTGGATAGAAGTGACAGTTTGGCGAGATAAAAAGGTTCATATCCAGCGCTACGAACGGGGTATTCCCGTCACAGATCTGACAGCAAAGCCCTCTAAAGAAGACCGTACTGGAACTTCTGTTACCTTCAAACCAGACTCCCAAATCTTCACGACCGTTACAGAATTTGATTACACTACTTTAGCAAGTCGCCTACGCGAATTAGCATATTTGAATGCTGGCGTCAGAATTACTTTTACTGATAACCGTCTGGAACTACTTAAAAGTGATACACCCAAGGTAGAAACCTACGAATACAAAGGTGGTATTAAAGAATATATTACCTACATGAACAGTGATAAGCAGCCATTGCATGAAGAAGTTATTTTTGTGCATGGAGAACGCAACAATGTTCAAGTGGAAGTTGCGTTGCAGTGGTGTACTGATGCTTATACAGACAATGTGTTGGGCTTTGCCAATAATATCCGTACGGTGGATGGTGGTACGCACTTAGAAGGTTTAAAGGCGGTTCTGACTCGTACCTTGAATGCGATCGCCCGCAAGCGCAACAAAATCAAAGATAATGAACCCAACCTCAGCGGCGAACATGTCCGCGAAGGTTTAACGGGTGTGATTTCTGTTAAAGTGCCAGATCCAGAGTTTGAAGGGCAAACCAAAACCAAACTCGGTAACACGGAGGTGCGGGGAATTGTGGATTCTCTGGTGGGAGAAGTTCTCACCGAGTACCTGGAATTTCGCCCCGGTGTTGCTGATTCCGTATTAGATAAAGCCATCCAAGCCTTCAAAGCCGCAGAAGCCGCCCGTCATGCGCGGGAATTAGTACGCCGCAAATCAGTGCTGGAATCTTCGCCATTACCTGGAAAATTGGCAGATTGCAGTTCCAGAGATCCTAAGGAGTCCGAAATTTACATCGTCGAAGGGGACTCGGCTGGTGGGAGTGCAAAACAAGGACGCGATCGCCGATTCCAGGCAATTCTCCCCCTACGCGGTAAAATCCTGAACATCGAGAAAACTGACGACGCCAAAATCTATAAAAATACTGAAATTCAGGCGCTCATTACAGCACTCGGTTTAGGAGTTAAGGGCGAGGAATTCGACGCATCGCAACTGCGCTATCACCGTATAGTGATTATGACTGACGCTGACGTGGATGGAGCGCACATCCGGACTCTGTTGTTAACTTTCTTCTATCGGTATCAAAGGGCGCTGATTGAGCAGGGGCATATCTACATTGCTTGTCCTCCACTGTTTAAAGTAGAGCGGGGACGGAATTATTACTATTGCTATAGCGATCGCGAACTGCAACAGCGCCTCGCTGAGTTTCCCGACAACGCCAATTACACCATCCAACGATTCAAAGGTTTGGGTGAAATGATGCCAGAACAACTCTGGACAACCACGATGAACCCAGAAACTCGTACCTTTAAGCAAGTGGAAATTGAGGACGCCGCCGAAGCTGATCGCATTTTCACGATTTTGATGGGCGATCGCGTTGCACCCCGGCGCGAATTCATTGAAACCTATGGTTCTAAACTCAACTTAACTGATTTGGATATCTAATAGAACCGTGTTTTCGCTTTAAATAGCCTGATATGTTGTCAGGCTGGTAATGAGTTTTAAATCAACAGTCAATGGTCAAAAGCTTCTGACTATTGACTCTTTCTTTTCGATTTGTGTTTGGGAGGCAATATTCCGCCAAAACATCAACATATTTTCTAGAGATTCAATCTATGTCTTAAGCCTAAGGGACGATTTCATACCGAGTTGCGTTCAAAGATATCACGCAATTGTTGGCACAAGGGGGACAAGGAGAGAGGCTAAGATGTATAAACGTGACTTAGTATCAGTTAATTTATTAAATTTAGTTAAAATTTAGAGATTTCGTTTAACAATACTTTAACAAACCATATAAGCATGAAAGCGAGCAAAAGCATTTTAATAAAAGCATTGTTTAGCGTTATGAGTGCGGGTAGTCTCGTTGCTTTGTCTGCTTGTGGTCAACCTAGTGTAGATAATACAACCGCTCCTGAGACTGCGGCAACTCCTGCAAATGTTCCTACCGCTGTTCCTCCAATTGCCCAAACTCCGACTACCCCAACAGCAAGCAAAAATTTGGCTCAATTAGCACAGTCAGCATCAACTCAGGGGTCTTTTACAACGTTAAGTAAAGCATTGCTTGCCGCAGACTTGACTAAACAAATGGTTGAACAAGGACCTTACACAGTCTTTGCTCCTACGGATGCTGCTTTTGCGGCTTTACCAAAAGGTACAGTAGACAATCTTCTCAAACCAGAAAACAAACAACAATTAGTCAAGCTTCTGGGCTACCATGCTATACCTGGACAAGTGACTTCCAGCCAACTGACATCCGGACAAGTCAAAACAGTTGAGGGAAGTCCTGTGACACTAAAGGTTAATAGTACCACCAGTACAGTTACCGTGAACGGTGCTAAGGTCATTCAAGCAGACATTCCAGCTAGTAACGGTGTCGTTCACGTAGTGGACAAAGTCATTCTACCTCCGAATTTTCCAGCGAGTCTTGGCTCTAATTAAACAAACAAGGCAGCCATTTATTAATCAGGGTGTAGGGCTGTATGCCTTCGCTCCTTGCACCCCTACTAAAAACTTTGGCAATCTAGCTCATAAAGTTTAGATAGAAAATATTCAAAGTTACTTCTTCCAATTATAAAAATTGTTTATTATTCAAATTTGAGACAATAGCTGATTTCTGAAGCAATGAGTATTAAATATTACAATTGCTCGCCCTGCTCAATGCAAAGTATATCCGTATATTGTTGTTAGATTTATCTGACTCGCCACCGCAATATCTTGCGAAAAGCTGCTTTATGTAAGGGCTTGCCGAACATGGTTCGCTCTACCCCACTCCAACGCCCACGCCCAACTTCATCCCATTTTCCCAACATTGCCAGCAAGCAAAAAGGGAGTGGTACTATTAGCCAAAGTTATCAGACAATGGCGATGAACTCCCAGGTAGTCTTGTTAAATATGTTTCTCCAGCGCCCTGTAGCAGGCTATAGTATATTTTGCATTCGTTTTATGAAATTGGGCGTTAAGTAGGTTAATATCGATAGTCTTAACTGTCAAATCCTTTTTTAATTGATTAAAATAGCTTTGTATACAATAAGAAAAGTTTGTCAAGATTCATAAGGTGGAAATTTCAACAGTGCGCTAACGTGTGATTAAGACCGGACTGGCTAGATCGAAAAGTTGCTTAGCCATTTAGCTGATTGTGCTAAAGTCTTGACTCCTAAGTTAAGGGAATTGGCAGAATAAAGTTAAGTGAGAGCAAAAAACCACCAGCGTTATTCAATTTGCATTCATGGTGCCTATGGTACGCCTAATTGAAGAAAGCACAAAGCCGCCTTAAACAAGCCTTTTCTGACTAGGTTTTCGTCGTATGACGAACGGAACTCCACTCGGTAACTTGTGAAGAAAGTGTAAAAATTGGTATACGCATTTTTCTCACTTGAAGCCAAAAGATATGCTGTTTCAAAGTAAAGATTGTTCTACGTAATACATTGAACGAGATGTCAGCAGGTGTACCTAACATTAATTGAAATGAGAATACCACTGCAATTCCAAAAAGTTTTGGAGAAAATACAAAAGGATGGGTGTCTTTTTCAATGTCTTAAGTTTCGTAGAACACGCTTAAAGTTGCTTAATGACTTCATGATTAGCACACAAACACAGTGCAATTTCTGTGAAACAGGCTACAATCGGAACAGTCTTTACAAAAGAATCTCCCAACAGTCATATTCATTTGTATGGAGTAGTAAATTTTTTTTTAGCAGTCGGTCGTCTTTTTTAGACCAGCTAGTTAAAACGGATGTTGCTCGGCAACATAGATGGCGTTGACTAAGAATAGGAATTTCCCTTCAAGGAGGCTGCCCTTACAGGGTAAAACTCCATGAGGAAGGTGTCAAAATTCCTACAAAATCTTAGGCAAAATAACCAAAAACCCTGTTTTCTGTTGGTATACAGCTCACTTTAAGAGCGGCAAACACATCTTAAGTAATTGATTCTGCAAGGAGCATGAGGAACGCGGCATGAACCAGGCTAACAACGTACTCGAAAATATACATCAGCCTGATGAGCTAGAAATAATGAATCAGCCTGAGATTGACTTAGAAGAACTCTTGATTGACGACGAAGAGGACTTGCTGATCAACGATGAAGGCGAACTCGATGAATTTTTAGAGCCTCAGTCTGATGAGGACGACGCAAAGTCTGGGAAAGCCGCTAAATCGCGTCGTCGGACTCAAACTAAGAAAAAGCATTACACCGAGGATTCGATCCGCCTTTACTTACAAGAAATAGGTCGAATTCGCCTGCTTCGTGCAGACGAAGAAATTGAATTGGCACGGAAGATTGCCGATTTACTGGAATTAGAGCGAGTACGCGAAAAACTTTCACAGCAGTTAGCTCGTGAGCCTAAGGACAGTGAATGGGCAGAGGCAGTACAAATACCCTTGCCACAATTTCGTTATCGGCTGCATGTTGGGCGCAGAGCGAAAGACAAGATGGTACAATCTAACCTGCGCCTTGTAGTTTCAATTGCTAAAAAGTATATGAATCGAGGCTTGTCTTTCCAAGACTTGATTCAAGAAGGCAGTCTTGGTTTGATTCGCGCCGCCGAAAAGTTTGACCACGAAAAAGGCTACAAGTTTTCTACATACGCAACATGGTGGATTCGTCAGGCAATCACGCGTGCGATCGCTGATCAATCCCGGACTATTCGCCTTCCGGTTCACCTGTACGAAACCATTTCCCGAATTAAGAAAACGACTAAGCTGCTTTCTCAAGAAATGGGTCGCAAACCCACCGAGGAAGAAATCGCCACTCGTATGGAAATGACTATCGAGAAGCTGCGGTTTATTGCTAAATCGGCACAACTGCCGATTTCACTAGAAACGCCTATTGGGAAAGAAGAAGACTCTCGACTGGGCGATTTTATTGAGTCGGATGGCGAAACCCCAGAAGACCAAGTTTCCAAAAATCTCCTACGGGAAGATCTGGAAAAAGTCCTCGACAGCCTCAGTCCCCGTGAACGTGATGTTCTCAGACTGCGCTACGGTTTGGATGATGGTCGCATGAAGACCTTAGAAGAAATTGGACAAATTTTCAATGTGACTCGCGAACGAATTCGTCAAATTGAGGCGAAGGCACTTCGTAAGTTACGTCACCCGAACCGCAACAGCGTTCTCAAGGAGTATATCCGTTAATTATTAATTATGAGTCATTTGTTATGACTTTTAGACAAATGACTCATAAGTGCGAAAAAAAACAAAGACACTAAAAAACCTGGAGGTACTAGCGACTTCCAGGTTTTTTAGTTATTCATTTATCTATTAGTGCTAGGCAATCCGTAGTCTTACAACTTACAGAATACCCCAGAAGTGTAGGAAACCCTGACCAGTAAACAGTTCAATCAAAGCGGCTGCTGAAAAGCCAATCATTGCTAAGCGACCGTTCCAATTTTCTGCTTGAGGTGTGAAACCCCAACGCCAAGCATTGCGATCTTCGATCACGGGAGAAGTAACTTTTGTTGCGTTTGTCATGGTTGGCACTCCAAAGAGAATTCCCTAAGTTTCGTTACCTTTAGTTGATTATTTACAAGCAATCCGTAGTCTTACAACTTACAGAATGCCCCAGAAGTGTAGGAAACCTTGACCAGAGAACAGTTCAATCAGAGCTGCTGCTGAAAAGCCAATCATTGCCAAGCGACCGTTCCAAATTTCTGCTTGAGGTGTGAAACCCCAACGCCAAGCATTGCGATCTTCGATTACGGGAGCAGTAACTTTTGTTGCGTTTGTCATCGTCGGCACTCCAAGCTGAATAGTTTAAGGTCTGTTACCTTATGTAAATAAATATAACAAACTTCTTTAAGAAGTGTCATATTTTTTATAAGATTCTTAGATTTTTCTGACTCATAGTTTATTTTCCGCTAAATAAATATCTTTAAGGTAACTGAGAGTTCCTAACAGCACCTCTTGCTCTACCGCTACATTAATCCTCTCCAAAACAGGACTTCCTTGGCTTTAAAGGCGGGTAAGGCTGTCAATAAGTACGAATAATTGAGAATCGCCGCTTTAAAGCCTCCACCACAGATATCTGTGGGTGTCTTAAGAGTACACGCTTTGGAAGTCCGTCCTGTTTTGTCATGGTTTCACTCAACCCTTTCTTTGTGTACACTCACCATAAGTAAGTCGGCGGGAATAAACAGAACTACGTTACAAAATGTAAATGCACCTGAAACTGGCACCCTAGACTAATGAGTAATGACTAATGACGGTCATCTCCTGTCGGAGACGCTGCGGGTTAGCGCAGCTCCTCCGTTAGGAGGCACACGAGTTAACTTTAATTGTGCCGACCTACTTAAAAGGGGTTTGGAATTGACAAGAGCGAGAATTCACTTCCCAGTTTTGGCATACTTTTGATTTCCGACCCCTATTAATGAGGAGTTGTACTGGGCTCTACCCTTTTTTAAATAAGGTTTAAGCATTATGAAACCAGAAATAAAGTTCAAACAGACATGCTTCCTACTACTTCCGTTAGTGATTGCACAGGTTGGTGTAGCTCAAATGCCACAACTGTTAGCCGCGCAAGGGGCGATCGCGCCGCCTCAGGTTCCTAACAACTTGAAAGTGCCACCAAATCAAGTGCTACTGCTTGGAGAGAGGGCTACAGGAGTGCAAATTTATGAGTGCAAAGCTAAATCAGGCAACGCTAACCAGTTTGAGTGGACATTTGTGGCACCCGAGGCTAAACTGCTTGGCGAGCAAGATAACAACAATATCAAGCACTATGCTGGTCCTACTTGGGAGGCAAATGACGGCAGTAAGGTTGTAGGTCAGGTGAAGGCAAGTTTTGACTCACCCAGTCCCAATGCAATTCCTTGGTTGCTGCTCCAAGCCAAATCCCACGAGGGCAATGGGATACTTAGCAAAGTAACATACATCCAACGGGTGGATACTGTAGGTGGCAAACCCCCGGTTCAAGGATGTGATCGTAAGAGTGTAGGCACCCAAAAGCGAGTAAATTACACTTCTGACTACTTCTTCTATGGCACAGCTCCCTAAAAAGTATTAGTAGGGTGGGCACTGCCTACCAATTAGCCAGAATGATGGGCATAGCCTCCCTACACGCTTAGTCGTTAGCTCTTGCATTACGAGTGCAGTTCGACGATACAAATGATTTTTTCTTCGCGATTAAGTTGAAGGATACTTTCACCTGTGACATCTTTGCCAAGGGTGGGAATTATTTCCACTCCAAGGCGTACTAGGCGTTGATGATTGGTGACTAGCGCCACCTCAGCACCTGCAGTTGCTCGTACTATTCCTGCTAAAATGTCAGTTTTGTTGGTGAATTTAAAGGTCTGAGTCCCGATATCGCCTCGATTCGCTGAGCGCAAAGCACTCACTGGCATACGTTTAGCGTATCCCAATTGAGTGACCAGTAATAGGTTTTCCTTCGTGCTTGAGGTTACAAAACCAACCATCTCTTCTTGCTGACGTAGGCGTAAACCTTGCAGACCCATAGCAGTGCGACCCATAATGGGGAGTTGATGATCATTCACCTCAAACTTCAAAACTCTCCCACCCGAACTTGCTAAAACCAGATGTTCACCCGCCTGAGTGAACTGAGCTGATAACAATTCATCACCATCTTTAAGTTTCAAAATGGTAATTCCGCGCCGGGTGAGATTAGTCAATTCTGTCAGGGAAAAACGCTTGATTCTTCCTTGCTTCGTCAGGAGAACCATCTCGCTATCTTCTGGGTGTTCAGGCAGTACAAAGCGGTTAATAACAGCTTCTTGAGCACCCTGAGCAGAGTTCGAGAGCAAGGTAATCAATGGTGTTCCCCGTGCAGAACGTCCATTGGTGGGAGGAATATCTGCCACATTCACTGGGTAAACCTTGCCACCACTGGTCAGTACCAGCAACTCTTTTGCCGTGTCGGTCAACACGGTTTGGATGACGGTGTCATTATCAGACGTACCGTTGTCAGTTCTTGCCTTCCGGGCTGAAGGCTGACGACGTACATATCCCCGGTGGGTAAATTCTAACACCACTTCTTCTGAGGGTGCTTCCAACAGGGGATTCTCGATTTTCAATTTTGGACTCTCTGTCTGCTCCTGTACTCCTGTGCTTTTGCTCTCCCCTATGATTTTGGTACGACGGGCATCGTTGTATTTGCGCTTGAGCGATCGCAAATCTTTTTTCAGTGATTTGAGTAACTCGCGTCTATCATTAAGTAACCTCTGCAACACCTGAATCTGCTCATTGAGCTGCTCATACTCTTTGTGTAAGTTTTGCTGTTCTAAATTGGTTAAACGACGCAATGGCATAGCCAAAATCGCATCCGCCTGCACCTCACTTAAATCGAGTCGGTTTTGCAGGCTCATTTTTGCCGTAGTGCCATCAGCCGCACTGCGTAATATCTCTACAACCTCATCTACGTGAGAAAGTGCTTTGAGTAAACCTTCAACTAGATGCAGCCGGCTTTGAACCTTAGCTAACTCATAAGAGTAGCGGCGGTTAAGTGTCTGCTCTCGGAAACTCAAAAACTCCTGTAACAATTGACGCAAGGTCAGTTGACGCGGTTGTCCATCCACCAAAGCTAAGAGAATCGCCCCAAAGTTACTTTGCAAAGCGGTTTGGTGATACAAATTCTGGAGAACTTCTTGGGGGTTGGTATCGCGTTTTAGTTCAATCACGACGCGCATTCCCTGGCGATCGCTCTCATCTCGCAGATCTGCAATTCCCTGAAGACGACCTTGATTCACCAGATCCGCGACTTTCTCAATCCAACCTGCCTTATTCACTTGATAAGGCAATTCTGTCACCACAATTGCTGTCCGCCGCTTGCTACCTCTGGTAGCGGTAACTTCCTCAATTTGGGCGACTCCCCGCAGCACAATACTACCTTTACCTGTGGTATATGCTTCTTTGATTCCAGAGTTACCGACAATTTCACCACCTGTGGGAAAGTCTGGTCCGGGAATGATCTCAAATAACTTTTCATCGGCTAAGTCGGGATTATCAATTAATGCGATCAGCCCATCTACCACTTCCCCTATGTTGTGCGGTGGAATATTCGTCGCCATCCCCACAGCAATACCAGCACTGCCATTGAGCAACAGAAATGGCAACTGTGCTGGCAGTACAGTTGGCTCTTGCTGGGAATTATCGAAGTTACCGATAAAGTCCACCGTTTCTTCGCCAATTTCTGTCAGCATTCCCTCATGGCTGATCGATGCAAGGCGCGTTTCTGTGTAGCGCATCGCCGCTGGCGGGTCATTATCTACGCTCCCGAAATTCCCATGTCCTGCCAGTAAGGGATAGCGACTGGAAAACTCTTGTACCAGCCTGACCAAGGCATCATAAACCGCTTGGTCGCCGTGGGGGTGGTATTTACCTAACACGTCTCCCACCACACGCGCACACTTACGATAAGGTCGTTCTGGCGTCAGACCGAGTTCGTGCATGGCATACAAAATGCGCCGATGAACTGGTTTTAAGCCATCTCGCACGTCTGGTAACGCCCGCCCGACAATGACACTCATGGCATATTCTAGGTAAGACCGTTGCATCTCGGTATGCAAGGCTGTGGTAATGACCTGTCCCTCACAGAGAAGGTTTAATTGTTTTGCCATGAGTTTTTTTCCCTATATTTCCACTACACAAAATTTGCCGTTAATGAAGACTGCAGCAACCACAGCATAACGGATGAAATACTCTTCATTACAGAATCTTGATAGTCACAGGATAGAAAGCAGTAGTATTATCCTTGTTGACCGAGATTTATATTGATTATTTCAAGCATAGGCACACTCATTGTTTTGATTAGGTGCTATTCCCCTTCTCGGACACGTGCGCCTTTAGTTAAGATGAGCTAACAAAAGTCAAATTCTCATGAAAACTGTTTTGATTGTCGAAGACGATCTGATTAATGCTCGTGTTTTTTCCAAAATTTTGACCAAGCGAGGTGGCTTGGAGGTGAAACATACTGAAAATGTGGAAGAGGTCATCGAAATTGCCCAATCGGGGGAAGTTGACATTATCTTGATGGATGTTTCTCTGTCAAGAAGTGTTTACCAAGGTAAGTCTGTTGATGGTATCAAAATTACACAAATGTTAAAATCCGATCCCCAAACAGCTTCCTTACCTATTATTTTGGTAACAGCACACGCTATGGAAGGCGATCGCGAGAACTTTCTCAAACAAAGCGGTGCTGATGGCTACATCTCCAAGCCAATTGTTGACCATCAACAGTTTGTTGACCAAATCATGGCAGTACTACCTAAACAGGACAACTAAACGCACAATTTGGAGCCCAAAAGAATGTCCACCCGACGGTAAACTGCACCTAGCACATTTCCATAGTAGTGTTCTTGAAAGAAGAACACATACCTGGAGTAGCCCAATCCCAATATATTTGTTGGGCTACTGCTTCTTTTACAGAATAATATATATGTACTATTAGATGAGATTTTGAGCAAGTGGCTGCGTCGAACATCAGTCGCAGAAGGCAGCCAGACAACAACTATGTATTCCCCCTCATCTTCCTCATCTTCCTCATCTTCCTCATCTTCCTCATCTTCCTCATCTTCCTCATTGCTACAAGTCCCGTGTTCGCTATTGTGGAATACTCTGTTGCCTGATTGTAGGAGCTGATGGTTCTTCACGTTGTTGGAGAGCAGCTTGAATGCCCGGTAATTCTAAGAATTTTTTCGTATCAGACAGCAGGCGTGCGCCCCAGAGATTTTGTTTGAGAAAATCTACATTAGCGTAGCGCTCATCAATGCGGATTGCAGCTTGTCCCATTGCTAGAGCTTGTTGCTGGTCGCCTTTGGTATACAAAGCGACTGCCAATGCGAGTAAAGGCTCTGCCGCTTGTTTCTCAATAGCAACAGCGCCCTGCCATTGCTTAATTGCGCCCTGGATATCGCCCTGTTCGTACAAAATTAACCCAACATTGTTAAGGGCGGGCCAGAATTTTTTGTCAAAGGAGACTGCTTTTCTGTACTGAACGACCGCGTCTGGAAGTTTACTCAGCATATAGTAAGCATTGCCCAAATCAAACAATCCCTCTGGATCGTTAGGTTTTAACTTCAAACCCTCTTGATAGTAGTTGGCAGCCTCTTGATACTTTTGCTGCTGAAAGTAAGCCGAACCCAAAGCGAACTGAACATCGCCATTTTTAGGGTTGAGAGATTGTGCCTTTTTCAGGGCTTTGATTCCCCCATCCAAATCTTTGGCTTGCAAATACAAACCACCTAAGAGAAACCAGACTTTATCGTTCTTAGGAGCGAGTTGTGATGCCAACCGCGCTCTTGGTAAAGCTAGTTCAAACTGTTGAAACTGCGCTAGTTGGGCTGCTTCCTTTGCCAAACCTAACCCTTGCTGTTCCAATTTTGCTGCATCAAGTTGCAGTGTATGAGGTACCAGTGCTTGTGCATTTGCCGGTTGAGGTAAACTACACAAACCACAGACAACCAAAAGAGAAATTAAACCAATCCGTTTAGGCACACTACCGCCTCTTTGCCAAGAATGAAAGAATCTTTCAGCTAGCTTAAACGATTTCCCTGGTTGACGGCAGCAAAATTTTACAGACGCAAGAACTTACAATCCAGAACTCAGAATTCCGCAGCTAGGAACTCAGAATGCCCCTCCGGATTCTTCTGGTAGCTTTTGAAGCTGACTTTCCATTTGAACGGACAGTATTTTTATTGAATTTTGACTCTAAGCATTGACCTTGACATTGTTATAACATGGGATTAAATTATTAAGTAAGTTCTTACTTATTTATGGCTCGTATACCCAAAATTACCAATGAGCAAATCTTGGAGGCAGCGCGTGAAGTTTTTCTAGAAAAAGGCTTCAGCGGTTCAACTTTGGAGATTGCGGCACGCTCTGGTGTTTCTGAAGCGTCAATTTTCAAGCGCTTCTCAACCAAAGAAGAATTGTTCTTCACTGCGATGGGAATTCCAGAAACACTTGTATGGGTGAACGAGCTTGAAACTCTTGTTGGCAAGGGCAACCTCAAAGAGAACTTAATTCAAATCTGCTTACGGATTCTGGAATTCCACCGAGAGGTTATGCCTCGAGTCATGATGCTGCAATCACGAGGGAAAATCCCAACACCTGAAATACCAAAGCCAAAGCTTATTCAACATGTCAATGCACTAACTGCTTTTTTAGAGCGTGAGATGAAACAAGGCCGCCTTCGCCATTGCGATCCCAAAACTATTGCTCACCTCTTACTAGGATCTCTGATGAATTATGTTTTGTCAGAGCATATAGGAATTCAAGTAAGTATGCCCACTACTGAGCAAGAGTTCGTGCAGTGTCTTGTAGAAATTCTTTGGCAAGGAATCGCACCAGTCAAACATGAATAGGGTGACACAGCCAAATCTTTTTTTTAGCCTATTAATAAGTAAGCACTTACTTTTAAATTAGGGAGTTGAATTCTATGATGTTGCGTCGCACTGCTGTTCTAACAGTTCTGTTCTTCTGTCTGGGTAGCACTGTTGCTTGGGGTATACCATCTCAGCTTTTTAAGATATTCATTGCACAAATATCAAATCAAGCGTTAGGTTTTGAACTTGGTCAAGTTGAACTGATTGCGGCACTTAATCTCACACCGGAACAACAAAAGCAACTTGACATTGCTTTCAACCAGAATAAAGAGCGAATCAACCAAAATCAGCAAGCAGTGGAGCAAGCGGTTCTTGAGTTGGAAGCACTTATAGAAGGTACAGCCACACCAAACCAAATTCGCTTTAAACACAGGCAGGTTCAACAGTTGCGGCAACAGCTTGAAAATACATACTTTGAAAATATGTTGGCAATGCGAGCAGTGTTGGCTCCAGAGCAACGTCGTAAATTGTCTGAATTTGTACACAAGCATAAAGCGACTTTACACAATCAGTCTGCTGAAAACCAAGATGATTTTCATCTTCTACAGATTTAATGATTGTAATAGAAAGCCCTCAAGTTTCTTTAAGCAAAGCAAAAGATGATCCTCGGCAATTAAAAATTTTACAATACTGGAGCCATTTCGCTGTGCTTTCATTCTGGCTGTGTTTGTACAAAAATTTGCTACTTACGTAAGATTTTCAGTGTCCATAATAACTGAAAAAGTCACCCATTCAGGTGAGGTCATAAATTACCAAGAACCAATATTATAAAGGAAAGTTAAGTCAGTATAATTTTACATATTCATATAGTTGTTGACTTATTAATAACTCTATTTTATTCATGACTAGTGACTCCAAAAGTTGTAAAAACTCCAACTTCTTGGTTTCGCTCCACTAAAAGACACTCAAGTAAAGAAACTTTAATTACAAGCTATCCATGACGACATACTTAGAAATTCCCGTAATTGGTAAAAAAGTTAAACATCCACTACGCTGGGTGATTGGTTTGGTGGCAGCTGGTACGTTAGTTGTGGGTACAACGACAACCTACACACTTGTCAATCGTGGAACAAGCAAGCAAGATATCGCTGCACTGACTGTGCCAGTGGAAGCAAAAAATGTTACTGTACGAATTTCTGCCAGTGGTAAGGTGCAGCCTGTTCAGAGCGTGAATATCAGCCCGAAAAACCCTGGCACACTGACAGAGTTGTATGTTGAGCAAGGCGACAAGGTGAAGCAGGGACAAATTCTTGCCAAGATGGACAGCGCAGATATTCAAGCCAAACTCTCTCAGGCTCGTGCAAACTTAGCGCAGAACCAAGCACAGTTGGAGCAAGCCCAGGCTGGAAATCGTCCTCAAGAAATCGCCCAACAAAAAGCGCGTTTGGCACAAGCAGAGGCGCAGCTTGCCGAAGCTCGTGCAGGTAATCGTCCTCAAGAAATTGCTCAAGCTCAAGCTCAAGTGGACGCAGCACAGGCAAAGGCGAACTATACAAGCGAACAAGTTAAGCGCTACCAATACCTCTACCAGCAGGGAGCAGAGAAAAAACAATTACTCGACCAAGCCATTAGCGAAGATAATGCTGCCAAAGCAAGTTTGCAAGAAGTTCAAAAACGGCTATCGCTGCAACAAATTGGCACTCGTTCTGAACAAATTGCCCAACGACAAGCGACGGTAGAAGAAGCACGAGCATCACTACAGCTTTTGGAAGCAGGTTCTCGTTCTGAGGAAATTGCCCAACGCAAAGCAGCTGTTGCTGCTGCGGCTGCTCAGCTAAAAGCGGAGGAAGTAAATCTCGAAGAGACTATCATCCGCGCTCCCTTTTCTG
This sequence comes from Scytonema sp. HK-05, assembly GCF_963872035.1. Taxonomy (NCBI): domain Bacteria; kingdom Bacillati; phylum Cyanobacteriota; class Cyanophyceae; order Nostocales; family Scytonemataceae; genus Scytonema; species Scytonema sp. HK-05. Next base: position 165,243 of record NZ_CAWMYC010000092.1, on the reverse strand, counting down.
GAGTTGTCACCCAGAAGTACGCCAACATTGGCGCGTTTGTGACACCAACAACTTCTGCTTCTTCTAGTGCATCAGCAACTTCCAGTTCCGTTGTCGCCCTAGCACGCGGCTTAGAAGTTTTGGCGAGTGTCCCGGAAGCTGATATCGGCAGAATTAAGCAGGGGCAGCAGGTAGAAATTGTTGCTGATGCCTATCCTGACGAAGTTTTTAAAGGTCATGTCCGCTTGATTGCTCCTGAAGCAGTTAAGGAAGAAGGCGTGACATTATTCCAAGTAAGAGTTGCAATTGATACTGGTTTAGATAAACTGCGTTCTGGGTTGAACGTGGATATGACGTTTTTAGGTGACAAGGTACAAGGTGCTTTGCTTGTCCCAACTGTGGCAATTGTTACCGAAAAGGGCAACACAGGTGTTTTGGTACCAGATGAAAAGAATAAACCTCTGTTTCGTCCTGTGACAATTGGAGCGCAAATCAAAGACCAAACTCAGATTTTAGAGGGAGTAAAACAGGGCGATCGCATCTTTCTCAACCCACCGGCAGATTACAAGAAGGCGCAACAACAGCAGAAGAAATGAACATCCTAGAAAGTATGCAGATGGCAGGAAAAACTCTGCTATCGAATAAATTACGTAGCGCCCTAACCATGCTGGGTATTGTCATCGGGAACGCCTCGGTGATTACCATGATAGGCGTCGGTGAAGGGGGACAAAAATTTGTGAATAAGCAGTTGGAATCGTTAGGACCAAACGTCCTGTTTGTCATTCCTGGAAATCGCGAAACTCAGCGCATCTCAAATGATGTGCCGAAAAATTTGGTACTGGAAGATGCGGAGGCTATAGCCTCTCAAGTACCAACAATAGCAGGAGTGTCTCCAGAGTTAAACGGGAGATATGTAGCTAATTACCGTAACAGAAACACCAATGTCAACATCATTGGCACAACTCCCAGCTTTCTCAAGGTACGGGAGTTTGACACCGCTACAGGTCGGTTTTTTACCGACATAGATATGAAGCGCAATAATCAAGTGACAGTGCTGGGTGCTAACTTAGCAGAAAGATTGTTTGGTACTACTAACCCCGTAGGTAAGCAATTGCGGATTAAAAATGCTACCTTTCAAGTTATTGGTGTCCTAGAACCCAAAGGCTCAAGCTTAGGAGCAGATTATGACGAAGCAGCATTGGTACCACTTACAACCTCAGCAAATCGACTTGTCGGACGGAATTCTCCCTACGGCATCGCCTTAAATTACATCGTTGCTTCTGCTCGTGATAGCAATAGTGTCGATGCCGCAGAGTTTCAAATCACCAATTTACTCCGTCTAAGGCACAAAGTTATCAGCGAAGATGACTTTACCATCCGCACTCAAAAGGACGCTTTACAAACTCTTGGTCAAATCACCGGTGCTTTGACAATCATGTTGGCTGCGGTAGCAGGTATCTCTCTGTTTGTCGGCGGTATCGGCATTATGAATATTATGCTTGTCTCCGTTACCGAACGCACTCAAGAAATTGGTTTGCGTAAAGCTATTGGTGCAACTGAGCAAGATATTTTGTCACAGTTCATCATTGAAGCCATTATTCTTTCAGCGGCAGGTGGTTTAGTCGGTACAGCGGTTGGTGTCAGTGGTATTATGCTGGTATCAGCTTTAACTCCGTTACAAGCAGGAATTTCTCCTGTAGCGATCGCCCTTGCAGTCGGTGTTTCTGGCGGTATTGGTTTATTCTTTGGCGTTGTTCCTGCACGTCGTGCTGCTCAACTCGACCCGATTGTCGCTTTAAGAAGTGCTTAAAATGATTTTAACCGCAGATCGACACAGACGTACGCGGATATAACAGACAATTATCTGCCGTTTTGGAGTAAGAAATTATTATGGCAAACACTTTATCAGTAACTGACTCCCGCGTTCCTAACCCAGTAAATCAACCAGTCATCATTCGCCTAGAAGATATTTTTAAAGTTTACGGCAGTGGCGAAACTGAAGTGCGAGCGCTCAACGGTGTTAATTTAACTGTAGAGCAGGGTGAATACTGTTCGATTATGGGACCATCTGGTTCTGGTAAATCCACAGCAATGAATATCATTGGTTGTTTGGATCGCCCCAGTTCGGGACATTACTACCTAGATAACCTCGATGTCGCCCAAATGGAAGATGCTGATTTGGCACGAATTCGTAACAAAAAACTGGGGTTTGTGTTCCAACAATTCCACCTCTTATCCCAACTGTCAGCGTTAGAAAATGTGATGCTGCCGATGGTGTATGCTGGTGTGAATGCTGGTGAACGGCGCGACAGAGCAGCAGAAGCACTGAAGCGAGTCGGCTTAGAGAAGCGTCTAAATAATAAACCAACCCAACTTTCTGGAGGACAGCAGCAACGGGTAGCGATCGCCCGTGCCATTGTTAACCGTCCAGTTTTACTTTTAGCCGATGAACCGACAGGCGCACTCGACTCGCGCACAACTCAGGAAGTTTTAGATATTTTTACCGAACTGAATGCCACTGGTATCACTGTTGTGATGGTAACCCATGAGCCAGATGTTGCTCGTCAAACAAAGCGTGTTGTTTGGTTTCGTGACGGTGAAGTCGTACACTCTAACCTCAGTCCATCTGATGTGGGTCATTTGGCAGCATCATAACTTGCTAAGTACTCCTGACAATATAAAAGGTGGCGATGGCGCAGAGTGCGGTGTCCTTTGGGGGCGATCGCTCTGACTTATGACCTTGTGCTTTCTTGCACTAAGTGATTAGCGAAGAGAGAGATTGCTGCTACTGCGGCTAACATCAAGATGACAAGTCCAAACGCTTGTTTGAGTGCGAACTGATCTGCAATCCAACCAAGTATGAATGGCGCTAGAAAAATAGCCATGCCAGTTCCGACCGAGAGACGAGCTGTAGCAATATCAGACTGCGCCTCGGCAGTGCCAAGTGCGAGGGAAAGAATCAGAGGATAGAAGTTAGCAACACCAAGTCCAGCAATAAGTAGACCAAGAATATTCCGTGGAGCAAAAGAGGCTAGCCACAAAATTGGAAAACCAAGAAATGTTATTCCTATCGCACTCGCCAAAAGGGTTGCACTTGGTATAGTACGACTGAGACGACTACACACAATGCGTCCTGCAAAACCTGACAATACAAAAACACTCATTGCGCTTGCGGCATCACTCTTAACCAAGCCAACGGCTGTTTCTAAAAAGTCTGCTCCCCAGAAAAATATGCAATATTCAATTGATACGCCTAAGAACATGACCACCCAATAGATCCAGAATGTTATGGGTAATGTTTGACTCGATGCAGTCACTTCAGCATGATATCGCTCAAGAGTTGGAATCGAGACTCGTCGATATCGTATGCCAATCAGAATGAGTGCGATCGCCCCTAAGAACAAGGCGCTACGCCAACCTAATCCGATGCGATGAAAACCGCCGATAAACAGAGGAACTAGGCTGGCGCTAACGCTAGCTGCTACATTCACCTCAGTGAGTGCAACCGCACGATGCTCACGATGGTGATCACAAAGCGCTGCCTGAATTGTAATCGATACGATGGAGCCTAGTAGTCCCATCAGCAAGGCACTTGTAATTGTGAGGGCAACTTGGTGCGAGAGTGCTAAGCACAAAGCCCCTGCTGACAGACCGATCGCTCCTCCCCAAAAAGTAAAATTACGCCCCCATTTCTGCGTCATGCGAGCACTTATTAAACCAGCCAAAATCATTCCCAATGCAAAAGCACTGAAATGCAGCCCACCGACGGTATAACTTATTCCTAATTCATCGCGTAGAAAGGGCATTAACGGACCGAGAGCAGCTTGTAAATAAGAGAAGTAAGCTGCCATAAAGTAAGCAAGCCAAGTAAAACGATCGCGTATAAACGAAGTTTTTGAAGGCAAAATCATGTTCTTTGCACCAGGAAATGGGAACAAAAACTTCAAATGATTTTAGATGTCCTTGCTTTCAGCATCTGGTTTGGGGAACACGATGCGCTGCACCCGATGAACCAACGTTGAGGAAACAGAGAACAGCGTGAATCCGATGAGTGGGTGGAGCACTCCTAAAGGCAAAGGTGATTTCAGATGAATGGTCAGAAATTGCAGTCCCAGCAGCACTGGCATACTTGCTGTGAGGCTCCGCACTCGTTGAGGAAACGGACTCAAGTACACCCATAAGAGCAGGAGCAGTGACAGTCCGCTATACCCCCGCACCAGCCAAACATGGATGTTCCACCACTGAGGGTTGTAAAAGTACGCGAGTCCAACCGTCAACACTTGGGCAGTGAGGCAGAGGTTGAAAACTACAGTAATGGCAAAAAAGCCAATCTGAATCCACCGTGCAGGTGGTTGTATACTATCAGTACCAAAATTTGTTGCCATAATCAGAATTTTTCAGAATGAATCTGTGGAGTATTGCTGGAGGAGCAACGCGAGAAAGTAGGGTTATCGACGAGCATCGCGCTACTCCCAGAATGAAACGCTAAGCGACTCCCTTCCCGGTACAAAATTACCTATCTTTTCCTTGGCGTTCTTGGCGTCTTGGCGGTTAGTTAATAGGTAATCTTCCAGCGTGACAGGAGTAATCGTCCTTTACAGCGCTTTTCACATGATTAGACCACAAATCGTAGGGTGGGCATTGCTCCTAAAAGCCCATGTGATGCACATTTAAGGTATTCGTGAGCAATGCCCACCTTACAGAAAACCGCTGTAAGTTGCATATTGTAATTTAAGAAAGCCTTTGTGGGATGGGCATCTTGCCCGTCCAGTTATCAGAGAATAAATGCACATTAGCTTACTAATGAGTCCCTAATTCTACTGCATCAAGCGCCTGGACTGGCATGTCAGGAAGGCTACCCCACTCATTCCAAGAAGCGTCGTAATTGCGTACATTCTGATAGCCCAGTAAATACTTCAAGACAAACCAAGTATGCGCGGAGCGTGCCCCAATTGCACAATACGTTATCACTTCCTTGTCAGGAGTGATGCCGTTACTGCTGTATAAAGCGTACAGTTCTTGAGCTGATTTGAACGTCTCATCTTCCTTCAGAGTTGATTCATAAAAAATGTGGACTGCACCTGGAATGTGCCCTGCACGCTGGGTTCCTTCTGGTGGTTTCATGGTAAACAATTCACCGCAATACTCTTGAGGTGTGCGTACATCGACCAAAACGCGGTCTAAGTTGCCAATAGCTTCTTGCACTTGTTCCCGCAGCGCCCGTATGCTTGAATCGGGTTCCTGTGCTGTATAAGTGGTTGTCTTGATGGTCCGGATTTCCGTCACCAGAGGGCGTCCTTCGCCAATCCATTTCTTGCGACCACCATTCATCACTCGCACATCCCTATGACCAAATACTTTCAGGAACCAAAAAATAAAAGCGGCACTAGCATTATGGTCGCCATAGACAATGACAGTCGTGTCGTTGGCGATGCCTGAGCGTCCCAGCAGTCCTGACAAAGCCACTTTATCAAAATTGATACGGTAATCAGGCAGCAAGATGCTGAATCCGTTCCAAAAGACAGCACCTTTAATGTGACCAGAGTCATAGGCTGTTGCATCCATATCCACTTCGATAAGACGCACTTTGGGGTCGCTCAAATGCTTAGCAACCCATTGAGTGTCTACAAGAACTTCAGGATGAGCGTAATTTACCAATGACATAGGGCGTGACTCCTTGCTCTGTAACTGTGATGAGGTTAGAGTAAGATTGATTTTCTGACGCGCCTAGTCCTCGAACGAGTACATTTTGTAGCAACGATGATGGCAAATTCTTTGCAGTCTTTATTTGGGGCGATCGCCTCTGCTCGTGACGAAGAAGAACTACGACAGCACGTTATGGTTAAAGTTGGTGAGTACTTTGTCGCCCATCGTTGGGGGCTTTTTTTCTTTGATAAACTTCCCCCTGTCGATTCCAATCTTCCAAGTATCGTTAAACGAGCTTTATCTGTAGAACACAATCCAGTCTTGCGGTACGTGGTTGAGCAGCATGCCCCAGTTCACGAAGAGTTGCTGTTACCTGCTGGGGTATGGAAGATAATTTGCCCGCGTTCTGATCATGGGCATGTAATGGCTGGACCTATTGTCAGCAATGGTCATCTTGTCGGCGGAGTTGGGTTTACCCGGGTTCGAGGGACTGATCCTTTTAATACTCGCAATTTGGCTGACCTGTGTGCCCTCTGCCTTCATCTGTCCACTTGGCTAACAAAAATACAGTCGCAACCGGCTCTATTCAATTCTCCAAATATTAACCGTTTAACACCACGTGAAATTGAAATTGCCGAACTGGTGGCACAAGGGCTAACAAGTGCTGAAATTGGTGCAGCCCTTTGGATTACTGAAAATTCTGTTAAACAAGCCCTAAAACGGATGTTCCGAAAGCTTGAAGTTTCGTCTCGTGCTGAGTTAGTAGGGCGGCTTTTCTCAAACACAAAGCTTTCCCCATCCAAGGAACACGCAGCTTATACTAAGTTGTCGTTTTGAACTCTATCAAATGCCTAAAAATTAGCAATCTTTGCTGACTGAAATTTTTGTAGAACCCTGTAGTATAGTAAAAACTACATTTGTATTTTTTATTATAATGCTAACCTACAAACGCGATCTCAAAAATGTTAACTGGGAGGAGATGAAAACAACGCTCAGTCAAGATAAATTTGACAATGGTAGAAGCCCTGAACAGCTTAGAGCATCGTTTACCAACAGTTACGCGACCTGTATCGCTTATGCAGAGAATCGTATTATTGGCACCGCTCGCGTGTTATCTGATGGAATTTGTAATGCTTACGTAGTTGATGTCTGGACATTTACGCCCTATCGCCGTCAAGGAGTTGCCAGCACAATGATGCGAATGCTATTGGACGAGTTACAGGGTCAGCATATTTGTTTATTTACAGATACAGCTTTAAACTTTTACAAAAAACTTGGCTTTACTAAAGGAGAAACGTGTATGGAAAAGGTTATCGGTAAATGGTTGGTCAACACATTAGTAACACAGAGTTAATATTTCACAATACTTGTTATTTAATGGCTAATAACTAACTGCCCATGATTATTAGCTATTAGCCATTAGCCTCTACTGATTAAAGGCTTGAGGTTTTGCCAGTTTGCGCTTGCGTTTCAATCGGCTTAACGTCGGTGTAGCCCATTTCACCGACAATTGTCCGCAACACGGACATTTGCTCTTCAAAATCCAGTCCTTCTATTTGGGAAAGTACATTGTTAATTGCGTCAGTTGCTTTGTAGTTTTCTGGCATGTCAACGACTTGCTCGCCCATAGATACCGCCCAAACATACCAAACAAAGAGTTGGTTGTTTTCTTTTATTGCACCATAGGCACGAGAATATTCCGTATCATCGCGGTTGACAATTTGCCGCATGATTGAAAGTTGTTCGTCGTCAGACAATTCATAATAGTTTCCTAAGAGCTTTGGCGCTAGTTCTGGTTCGCCAGCAGCAGGAGCCGCTGGAGTAATTGAGTCCCCCATTTTCTTATAAACAAAATACAGCCAAGCAAGTTTGGCGTCGGTATCTAAACCGTTAAATCCTTCTACCACTTTTTGAGTTTCATTGCTTAAAGCTTGAGGAACATTTTTATCGTAACTTGCAGTCATAATTTATCTCCAGAGCTATTTAATATGTCAATCTAGGGGTATCAGAGTTTCAGAATCAGTATCGCCCCCCAAGCGAAAGAGTTTTAAAAATTGAAAAAATATGGTTTTATATACCTTTTAATAGAGGTAAAACTCTATCCAGAGATACCAAAGAAAGAAGAGTTTTCTTTGTTAAAATGCGGCATTGATAGGATAGAGAAATTTTTGGAGAAGTGAATAATGCCAGAAGAAATAAAACCCAACGAATCACAAGCGCCTACTCACGATGCACAACTAGCCGCCCAAAACATAGCAAGCGGTGAAGAAAAAACTCCAAGCGTCGATATGGAAGCAGATTATCAAGCTGCACAACGACTCAGCGTTAGTGAAATTGACCGCACTGGTGAAGGTGCAAAAGCAGCCCAAGACGCGACTGCACCTAAGCAGGAAGTGAGCGAACCTCAACAGACAACCACACAAGCCAAGCCAACTGGTGATCCTAGTGATTACATAGATTTGGCAAACGAAGTTGGTGGTTCTCGAAATCAAGGTGGAACTAATGTTACTGACGATTTGGTAGAAAAAGCTAAGGAAAAAGGTCAACCGAAAAAGTAAATTTGTCTGTATTTAGTAAAAAATCAATTTTAAAAAAGCTCGATCTAATATAGGTCGAGCTTTTAACAATTTTATAATATGTGTCTTTTGAAGTCTTAAGAACTACTTGTTGAACTCTACTCAAGCACTTCCAGGTTTCGTACCGCGCCTTGATCCGCGCTAGTCGCCAGCAGTGCATAAGCCTTGAGCGCCGCACTCACCCGACGCTGCCGGGGCAGCTCCGGCTTCCAGGCATCTTTGCCCTTCGCTTCCATTGCAACACGACGGTTGGCTAATTCCTCCGCCGATAGATCCACATTGATGCTGCGATTGGGGATGTCGATCCGAATGCGATCGCCGTCCTGAACCAGAGCAATGTTGCCGCCCGCCGCCGCCTCCGGAGAGGCATGACCAATCGAGAGGCCTGAAGTACCGCCTGAGAAGCGGCCGTCGGTCAATAATGCACAAACCTTGCCCAGACCCTTGGATTTAAGGTAACTGGTCGGATAGAGCATTTCCTGCATGCCAGGTCCACCGCGCGGACCTTCATAGCGAATGATCACCACCTCGCCTGGTTCCACTTCCGAGTTGAGAATTCCTTTGACCGCGGCATCCTGACTTTCATAAATGCGCGCCCGACCTTCAAACACATGAATGCTTTCGTCTACGCCTGCCGTCTTAACAATACAACCGCGCTCAGCCAGGTTGCCGTATAGCACTGCAAGTCCGCCCTCGGTGCTGAAGGCGTTTTCGACGCTGCGGATACAGCCGTTTTCCCGATCCAGGTCGAGTGAGGGCCACCGGGTCGATTGACTGAACGCTTGCTGAGTTGGAATACCCGCAGGGCCAGCCTTGAAGAAGGTGTGGACGGCTTCGTCATCGGTACGCATGACATCCCAGCGAGCGAGCGCTTCTTTCAGCGTCTTACTGTGAACCGTCGGCAAGTCCGTGTGGAGCAATCCGGCACGATCCAGCTCAGCGAGAATGCTGGGGATGCCGCCAGCCCGGTGGACATCCTCGATATGATACTGGGGTGTGTTAGGTGCCACCTTGCAGAGTTGTGGCACCTTGCGCGAGAGGCGATCGATATCGGTCAAGGTGAAATCGACATCGGCTTCATGGGCGGCGGCCAGCAAGTGCAGAATGGTGTTGGTGGAGCCGCCCATGGCGATGTCCAGCATCATGGCATTTTCAAACGCTTTGAAACTGGCGACGGAGCGTGGCAGTATCGATTCATCGTCTTGCTCGTAGTAGCGGCGGGTAATGCTGACAATGGTTCGTGCGGCGTTGAGGAACAGATCCTTACGGTCGAAATGGGTCGCCAGCACAGTGCCGTTGCCGGGTAAGGCGAGACCGATGGCCTCGGTCAGACAGTTCATGGAGTTGGCGGTGAACATGCCGGAGCAAGAGCCACAGGTCGGGCACGCGGAACGCTCATACTCTTCGACAACCTCGTCGCTGATAGTGTCGTTTGCGGCAACCACCATGGCGTCCACCAAGTCCAGTTTGTGGTCCGAGAGCTTCGTCTTGCCGGCTTCCATGGGACCGCCGGAGACGAATACTGTGGGAATGTTGAGACGCAGGGCTGCCATCAACATACCGGGGGTGATCTTGTCACAGTTGGAAATGCAGACCAGGGCGTCGGCACAATGGGCGTTGACCATGTACTCAACCGAATCGGCGATGATCTCGCGCGAGGGCAGACTGTAGAGCATCCCGTCATGGCCCATGGCAATGCCATCGTCTACGGCGATGGTATTGAATTCCTTGGCGACACCACCGGCGGCTTCAATCTCACGGCACACCAATTGGCCCAAATCCTTCAGGTGAACGTGGCCGGGTACGAATTGGGTAAAGGAGTTGGCGACCGCAATGATTGGCTTCTCGAAATCCGCAGTCTGCATTCCGGTGGCGCGCCAGAGCGCGCGGGCACCCGCCATATTGCGTCCCTGGGTGGAGGTTTTGGATCGATAGGTCGGCATGACGCATCCTATTCGTCTAAGGGTTCTTAATAGTCTAAACTTTATTTAATTAGCGATCGCCTGAAAATTTCTTTCTTTCTGTTTCATGCACTTCTTGACTATCTTGTCAATGCGTAAATTCTTGTACAAAGCGTGGTAGGTATGGACAGAGGGCGATGGCGCAGAGCGCCCGCTTCGCGATCGCTATTGTGGTAGCGCTCAAGCTGTCTGAAGCCCAATATCGAACGTTGCTGCGTAACCAATGCTGGTTTTAGTGAGTTTGAGCAACAATTGGTCTCCATCGCCTTGGAAGATTCCGTCTTGTGGGTTCTTAAACGTGCGCTGTCCCTTACTCGCGTATGGTGCCTGTGCATGCACCCGATCTGTGATCGAGTCATCAAAGTACAGCTGTGACGTGAACTCATAACGCTGCCCTGATGTGGTAGTTGTGCGTACCTTAAAGTGGATATGGACTGTTCTGCCTTGATACCAACCGGGATAAATGGTTGTGAACTCGACTGTTCCATTCGCGTCCGTGACTTGATACCCGCGCAGGAACTTTTTGCCGACAGTACTGAAACTCGGGTCATTCACGTCCGAATAGACACCCAGCGCGTCACAATGCCAAATATCCACGATCGCACCTGCGTTGGGCATGCAGCCAGTACTACTGATTCCAGAAACGCGAAGCGTCAGTTTGAGTGGCACACCGTCTTTCACTGAACCGTCCGAGGGATCGGATCGGATATCAGAGCGTTTAAGCTTCTCGTCTACAAAATACGGACCTTCGGTCTGCTCCGGTCTCACTACACACATAGGCAACGTTGGATGATTTGCTGTAGATGATGCTTTGACAGATACACTCGACTGTGCCTGCGCGGCGCTTGCCTTTCTAGGTAGGCATACAACAAGCATTGCAGCGACCCCTGCCCTAAATAGAGCAAGTGCCTTTCTTCGACTCAAAATCCAACCTAATTGACAATCATCTTTTTCCATATAAGTCTAAGTTAAGCTATTTTGCCGTAGTAGGGCGATTCTCGCCTGGAGGATGAGGCGGAATTCCCAGCGCATCTTTTAACTGTTGTTCTGTTACACCTAGCTTAGTCGCCGCCGCCTCCAAATCAGGGCGAGGAGGACGCCCATTTCCTAAAGACGGATTTGGAGGATTGGCAGGTACTCCCAGTGCATCCTTTAACTGTTGTTCTGTTACACCCAGCTTCGTTGCAGCAGCTGCAAAATTAGCTCGAGGAGGACGCCCATTTCGATCGCCAGGATTGGCAGGTACTCCCAGTGCATCCTTTAACTGTTGTTCTGTTACGCCCAACTTCGTCGCCGCCGCTGCAAAATCAGGTCGAGGAGGACGCCCATTTCCTAAAGACGGATTTGGGGGATTGGCAGGCACTCCTAAGGCATCCTTTAACTGTTGTTCTGTTACGCCCAACTTCGTCGCCGCCGCTGCAAAATCAGGTCGGGGAGGACGCCGCTGTCCGTCTGGTGGTTGGTTAGGTGGTTGTGGTGCCTGTGCGATTTGCTGGGAACTAGTTCCGGCATTTGCTTGATTGAGTGAAATAAAACCAAATGTGCTAACCAGAACAGGAATCGTTGCCACGGCTAATACTTGACGAATATTCATATCAACTATTAAAAGATAGATTGTTTACATTTCTGATTAAACTGACTCAAAATTACAGTTCGTCAGGGTTCTGAATTACAGTTTTGTAATTTTTGTTATCTGTTCATATAAGACTGTTCTTTGTGGGTTGCTGCATCGGTCACTAAACCATCTTTAACGTGAATGATGCGGTGAGTTTGTTCAGCTACATCCGGTTCGTGCGTCACGATGACAATCGTGATGCCTTGACTGTTTAGCTCACTCAACAAATCCATCACCTCCTGAGAGGTTTGAGTGTCTAGCGCTCCAGTAGGTTCATCTGCTAGAACAAGCGCAGGGCGGTTAACGAGGGCACGGGCTATAGCCACTCGCTGCTGTTGTCCACCAGAAAGCTGATTGGGACGGTTGAACATTCGCTCTGCCAAGCCAACGCGGGTTAAGGCTAGCTCTGCCCGCCGCCGACGTTGTGATTTGGGAACACCTGCATAGACCATTGGCAGCATTACGTTTTCTAAAGCCGTGGAGCGAGCTAGCAAATTAAACTGTTGAAACACAAAACCGATGCGCCGATTACGGATATATGCCAACTCATCATTGTTTAGCGTAGTTAGGTTTCTGCCTTCTAGAACATAATGTCCCGATGTTGGGCGATCAAGGCAACCGATGATATTCATCAGCGTAGACTTCCCTGAACCAGACATCCCCATAATTGCGACATATTCTCCTTCCTCGATAGACAAATCAATCCCTTTGAGTACCGGAACCTCGACTTCACCGAGACGGTATGTTTTCTGAATTCCTTCCATCCAAATCATGGTTGCCATATTAGGTAATCCTCTGCTTCAACAATGTTTTAATCACTCCTCAGCGCCGTGATCGGGTCAAGACTGGCAGCATTGCGAGCCGGAATGACACCAGCCAGCAGCCCAATCACAAACGTCAAACCAAAGCCGAGCAGGATTGACTCGTGCGAAATCACGAAGGGAAATTTGAACAGGTTTGAGGCTGCGAAGGCGATCGCTATTCCTAGCCCAATACCAATCACCCCTCCGATTGCTGCAATCACCACTGCTTCGGCTAAAAACTGGCTCAAGATGGCAGAGCTAGTCGCTCCGATCGCTTTGCGAATCCCGATTTCCCGCGTTCGCTCGACGACTGACACGAGCATGATATTTGCAATGCCAATGCCGCCAACGATTAAAGAAATTGCGGCGATCGCCACCACCATCACGGTAAAAAGTGACGCTGTACTGGTGAGCGTGTTGATGATATCAGCTGAATTCACGATCCTAAAATCATCTGTATCTCCTTTTTCGGGAAAAATCCCATGTCGTACCCGCAAGAGATTCGTAATTTGATACTGTGCTGCATCTAGCTGATCCTGGCTTTTGACTTTGACATAAACTCCTCTGACGGCAAGTCCCTTGACAGAGTTGTTTCCCACTAACCGGGCAGACATATTGGTGAGCGGGATATAAATTTGTTCATCCGGGCTTTGTGGACCTTGCGCTCCTTTCGCTTCCATGACGCCAATCACGTCATAGGTTTGTCCAGAGATGCGGATTTGTGCGCCTTCTGCATTGCTTCGTGTCCCCAACAGGTCATCTCGTGCAGTCGGACCGAGAACCGCCACAGGTTTTGCCGCATCGACTTCCTCTTGAGTGAAAAATCTACCTGTTTGAGGATGCGTGTTGCGTACATCTGGGTAATTGACATCAGTTCCAATAATGGTCATCGAGTCGTTGTTTTGGGCATAGACGACTTGGGCATTCTGTTGCAGGAAAGCAGACACCTGTTCAACCCCTAAAACCTGCTGAGCGATCGCCTCAGAATCTTCCAAAGTCAAAGTCGTGGCGCTCCCACTCCCCTGCCGCACCCCGCCACTTCTGGCTGCACCCGATTGTACTTGCAAAATGTCGGTTCCGAGTGATTGTAGTCGTTGCTCGGTTGCTTTTTGGGTGCCTTGACCAATGGCGGTGACAGCGATCACTGCCGTAATACCAATGATGATGCCCAGCATCGTTAGCACGGTGCGGAGTTTATTACTCCACAGTGCCTCAATCGCCATCGACAAAATTTCAAAGACTGATACCGAAGAACTCTGGATGAGAGTAGAAGCCTGTTTAACCAGTGGTTTGTGCTTGCGTGATTTTGTCATTGCTAAACCTTATTTGTCACACCTAGATAATATGGGGGGAAGTTTGGTAGCGCCGCAATCAAGATCGGGGCGGAAAAACGACTCACGCAACTTTAGTTGCCTACAACATTGTGATACGATACTTACAAAGACAGCAGAAACTGGGTCTGGACACTGCAAACAGTTAAAGGATTTGTCCTCAATCTACGGCTCTCGGTGCTGGGAGTTTTTAGAAGGACAAGTAATCAGGGTTGTTTGTGCATGGAGGTAATACTCCAAGGTCGGAGCCGCTCTGGTGGTAGATGCATGAACGATAGCCCCAAACCACGAGCAAGTAAGCGAGTCTGAAAGCAGGTTGACTGATTCACCCTCAGAGTGGTTCTACCCATAGCTAGAAAAAGTTAACCAGATAGTCGCTTTGTGCAAACAAAGACGGATGAAAAGTTAACTCCAGCTTCTAGCCTGAATCCACCAAATTTTATTTGGTGGTGTGGCTCAACAAGTCTAAAAACCACTGGGGGGACGACCACCACCGGCGGGAAAACCACCCATGCTGCCGGAACGACCACGCCTGTTACTAGAGTTACTATCTTTGTTAGAAGATCCTGGTGGCGCACTCACCAAAACTTTTTCATCTCCTTGCAAACCGGAGCGTACTTCGGTTTTGTTCTTCACGGTCACTCCGGTTTGAACTGGAACAAAGCGAGTGCGGCCATTTTCCATAAGTACCTGCACCCCAGTACCGTTGTTCTGGCGTGCGATCGCCACCGTTGGGACAACAAGCACGTTATCCAATTTGCCTGCATCGAACTTTGCATCGACATTCATGCCCGGACGCAGGAGAGTTTCAGGGTCGATGAGATCCACTCTGACTTCAAAGCTGGTGACGTTGGATGTCACAGTTGCCTGAGCCGCAACAGCCGCAACCTTCCCCTGAAAGGTTTTGTCAGGGTAAGCATCCGCTGTGATAGTGACCGACTGCCCTACCTTAATTCTACCAATATCGGTTTCGGCAACATTGGCCACAACCTGATAAGTTGATGCGAGCGATAGAATCGAAGAAGAGGTTGCACTAGATACTGCACTTCCGGATGTGGTGGGTGTGACGAAACCGCCCGGATCGGCATACTTAGCAGTTACAATACCACTGAAAGGAGCACGAATGACTGTGTCTTCAATCTGCGTTTGAATCGTTTTCAGGTTGCCCTGTTGCTGAATCACCTGAGCGCGTGCAGAATCAATATCTTCCTGGCGTGTTCCCGCTTTCAGCAGTGCTAAAGCTTCCTGTCTTTGCTTCACTACCGCCTTTGCTTGCTCGATATCTTCTTTGCGTGACCCTGCTTTTTGCAATGCCAGTGCTTGCTGCGCTTCATTTACCTGAGCTTGGGCACTGTCCTTGTCGGCACGTTTTTGGTTTACAGTTTGAAGGGAAATGGCACCAGCATTGTATAGTTGCTGATTGCGGTTCAAATCATCTTGCGCTTTTGTTAAACTTGCTTGAGCGCTTTTTAAACGTGCCTCAGCCTGACCGATATCTTCAGGGCGGTTACCTGCTTGTGCTTTTTGCAGATTCGCTTGGGCTTCTTCTAATTGTGCCTGTGAAGCAGCAATATCTTGAGGGCGATTTCCTGCTATTGCCTTTTGCAAATTCGCCTGAGCAGAAGCCAGAGATCCCTGTGCTTGAATCAGTTGCCCTTGGAAGTTTGAGTCATCCATATATGCCAGGACTTGCCCCGCTTTAACATAGTCACCTTCCTTCACCAGCAAGCTTTTTAGCCGCCCAGAGTTTTTGGGGCTGACGTTGGTTGATTGTTTGGCTTTAATTGTGCCGTTGGCTGAGATGCTGATAGGTAACGTCTCTCGCTCGACTGGGACTGTCAGCATTTTGCTTCTGGCTTGCTGGCTTGTGGAAATTATCGTCTGACGGTAAACGAGGTATCCACCCCCCGTCAGTGAACTGAGAATAAGTAACCCAATCAGCCACTTGGTTAGGTTGTGTTTGCTTAAGCCTTTAGGAAAAGGCTTGAATATAGTGGGTTGGGGAGAATCAAGTGTCATACGTTTCTTTATACTTGGGTTGTAAACAACAATTGAGTCGTTGCAATGCCCTTGCTTCTACAAACCTTCGCTCAAACTTCTGGTGAGAGTGGAAAGAGCCGATAGTTTCAATTACGCCAGCCCAAGATGACAAATTGCCCTATGTTTAAATTACAATTTTGTAATTTGTTTTGTAATTGTTACGCTTTAAAAAAAAATCCGTCTCCCAACCTCTGAACCTAAAAAACGGCAGGAGGTAGAGCAGGTATGTCTTTGAGATAAATGCGCCATAATGATGAGTATTGTTTTGACAGAAGTACGGTAGCCATGACAGAGTTACTTGAACGAGCAATCGCCAAGTTGAAAACACTTCCTCCTAGTGAGCAGGATGCGATCGCGGCAATGATTTTGGAAGAACTCGAAGATGAAGTGCGATGGGATGCGTCATTTGCAAAGTCTCAAGATGTCCTTGCTAAACTTGCAGTCGAAGCGATGGCTGAGTATTGCGCAGGTAAAACCCAGGAGTTAGACCCAGAAACATTGTGAAGTCGCGCACTACTGCCCAGTTCCGTAAAGCGTTTGCGTATCTACCTGAGCAAGTTCAGGAACAAACACGTGAAGCGTATCGCCAATTCAAACAAGATCCGGGTCATCCAAGCTTGCGCTTTAAAAAAGTGCATCCAGAATTACCAATTTATTCTGCTCGGATCAGCAAAAGTTATCGGGCAGTTGGACAGTTAGAGGGAGATACGGTCATTTGGTTTTGGCTCGGTTCACATGCAGAGTATGACAAGTTACTCTCGAGAGTTTAATGACAGCTTGCGTGCTTTCTGAATTACAGTTTTGTAATTTGAGGCTAAGGGTAATGAATCTAGAATGGAGCAATAGGTCGAGTAATGAATAGTTGTGAACGTTCTGTTTGTCGAAGATGAAGCAAAAATTGCTAACTTCGTCCGGGCTGGACTGAAGGAGCAGGGATTTGTCGTAGACTACTGCGACAATGGTGATGAAGGCTATCTGCGGGCATTAGATAATGAATACGACGCGATCGTACTCGACATTATGGTGCCGGGAAAAGATGGGCTATCAATTCTCAAACAACTGCGGCAGAAAGGTCGGAATGCTCCTGTGATTTTGTTGACGGCTCGCAATGAACTGGACGATCGCCTGTCCGGGTTAAATTTGGGAGCAGATGATTATATCGCAAAACCGTTTTTTGTGGAAGAGTTAGCGGCTCGAATTCATGCCGTTGTTCGCCGGAGTGCGGGCGATCGCCAAAATCTGCTTGCGGTTGGACCAATCAAGCTCGATCGCATCACACGAGAAGTCACCTGCAATCAACAGGCGATAGAACTCACCAGCCGCGAGTTTAATCTTCTGGAGTATCTCATGCGCTCTCCGGGACGGGTTTTTACCCGTACCCAAATCCTAGAACATGTTTGGGGCTACGACTTTAATCCCAACACTAATGTTGTAGATGTTTGTATCCAGCGAATTCGTAAAAAAATTGACCCCATTGATGAAGCAGGCTGGATTGAAAGCATTCGAGGGGTTGGATATCGGTTTCGCAAGCCAGAGCCTCAATCATGAAACTGCGTTCGTTTCGACTCCGGATTGCCCTGTTGTCTACGGCTTTGGCTGGAAGCGCATTAGTAGGGTTTGGCGCAGTCTCCTGGTTCCAGATTTACAATGCTCAGATCAGCCGCCTCGATGCACAACTGTTAAATCAGTTGATCCGGGCAACTCGTTCACCCAAACGAGAGCGATGGCAGTTTTACGGAGACTCATTACCCTATGCCTTTGGAACAAATACAAAAATCCCTATCGCACTGCTGGTGCTTGACGCAAACGGCAACACACTTTATCAATATAATGAAGTGTCTGCCGACAAGGACGTGAATCGTCTGCTAGTTCAGCGTCTTGAGTTGACACCTGTGCCACCGCCTCCTAAGCGTGAACCACCGCCAAAACCTGAAAGTACGAATCCATCCGCCCTTCCACCGCCTTTTATTCGCCCGCCCCAACCTCGATTCGTCACCCAGCAGACGGCAACGGAAAGCTGGCGGATTGGGGCAGCTAAATTTCCCAATGTTCAGGTTGCAATTGCCGTTAGCCTGCAAGCTGTTAATCAACAGATGGCTACCATTCATAATATCTTCCTTGTTTCCATTCCCGGAGCGCTGCTGCTAGTTGCCTCTGGGGCATGGTTGGTTTCTGGTAGTGCCTTGCGTCCCATAGGTCAATTAACGGGTGTCATTCAACAGGTGACTGTCAAAGGGCTAGATCAGCGGATTCCGATTGGGACAACGGATGTTGAATTTGTCGAACTGATTCAGGTGTTTAACCAAATGCTGGAACGCCTGGAACGCAGTTTTACACAAGCTTCGCGCTTCAGTGCTGATGCCGCTCACGAACTGAAAACCCCACTCACCATTCTGCAAGGCGAATTGGAACGAACGCTGCAACAGGTGAAGAACGGAAGTGAAATGCAACAGCGCTTAAGCAACCTGTTGGATGAGGTACGCCGCTTGAGTGGAATTATGCGCAAACTCTTGCTGCTGTCTTTGGCAGATGCAGGACAAATGAGCTTGTATCTGGTTGAGGTGGATATGTCTGAGTTGCTCATCGAGATGGTAGAGGATGTAGAACTGCTGGCTCCTCACCTGAGTGTACAAATCGACATTACTGATCGCTTACGGGTACAGGGCGATCGCGATCTCCTCATTCAAGTTCTGCAAAACCTGTTGAGTAATGCCATCAAATACAATCTCGCCAACGGCTGGATACAAATTCACGCTCATCGAATTCAAACAACTCTCCACGTCACGATTGCCAATGCTTCAATTGATATTCCAGTCAGCCACCAAGAGCGCATTTTTGACCGCTTCCATCGCGGTGATCGTGCGCGAACCCGCAAGGTAGAAGGAATTGGACTGGGACTGAGCCTAGCCCGTGAAATTGCCCGAGCACATCGTGGGGATCTTACCCTTGACTCAACATCGAACGGTCAAACAGCGTTCACCCTCACCTTACCGATAACCAAGAAGGGGGAAGGGGGAAATTAACAGGGGCAAAGGGCAAGGGGGAATGGGGAAAGGGGAATAAACTTTCCTTTACCCTTTACCCTTTACCCTTTTAAGAGCCCGAAGGCTTTGTTGCCCCGGACATAATTTTTCGTGTTGTACCCCCAATCCCCAATCCCCAATCCCTAATCCCCAATCCCTAATCCCCAGCCCCCTTCAATTATCTTGCCCTAACCCTTTTATCACTTCCAACAATTCGTAGGGTTCGTGAATCAAAAAATCTGGATTTTGTTTTGCTAGTACTTCCTGTGAATTGAAACCCCAAGTCACTGCAATTACCTTAATATTTGCTTTCTTCGATGCTTCTATATCTCTGGTTTCATCTCCAACATAAATAACTTCTTGAGGTTTGATTTGTTTTTGTTTTAATACGTTATTAATGATTGTTGTTTTGCCAAATATTGTAACGCCTGAGTAGACAAAATCAAATAAGTTCTCTAAATCATTCACTTTGAGAAAATCTGTAACATTGTCTTGAGAATTAGAAGTTATAATTCCTAGTCTGTAACCTTTATTATTAAGCACTACTAAGGCTTCTTTAATTCCTGAAATTGGCTTTAATTCTTTGATTTTGCTTTTTAACTCAGATTTTACTTTTTTAACCAGAAAAGGTATTTTCAAAATTGAAATTCCTGAGTACTTGATGATTTCCCTAGAATTCAAGTTTCTCAGGAGGGCAAGTTCCTCTTGAGTGATTGGTATATAGCCAAACTTTTGGGCTAAGCCATTGGCTATACCTACCAACGCATCGACTGTATCAGCAATTGTGCCATCAAAATCAAAAATGATTACTTTCTGGGTCATTCTTTTCCCTGGTGGAATGCGTTTAGATTAGCACGGGCATTCCGTCGTAACATCTCTGGTTTAATCCGTCGCAACGCCGATGCCGGAAATTGTCTATCCCACTCTTGATCTGAGATTTGCGCCAATTCTACCAGCTTGGGTGCAACATTCCCAGAGTACGGCTCAAACTCTGCGACATCTGTTTCTTTGGCGAAGCGCTGATTCCAAGGACAAACTTCTTGGCATATATCACAACCAGCAACCCAACCGTGTAAATGGGGTGCCACTGTCTGGGGCAATTCTTCATTTCGATTTTCAATTGTATGATAGGCAATGCAGCGATTGGCATCCACCACAAAAGGCTGGGTAATCGCACCTGTGGGACACGCCTCCATACAACGAGTACAACTACCGCAGTGTTCTGTATGCGGGCGATCGCTCTCCAACTCCAAATTCGTTAGCACTTCTCCTAAAAATACCCAAGAGCCATATTCCCGCGTTATCACATTACCATTCTTGGCAATCCAACCGATGCCAGCTTTTTGCGCCCATACTTTATCTTGCACTGGACCTGTGTCTGCATAATATCGTCCTTGAATGCCTTCATCAAGTCCTTGCAGCCAAGTTGTCAGTGCCTTGAGTTTTTTGTGCATGACTTTGTGATAATCCCGTCCCCAAGCATAACGGGAAATTTTAGCGTATTCTGTTCCTTCGGGACGCTTTTGAGGTGTGTAGTAATTAAGGGCGACACTAATTATAGTTTGCACCTCTGGCATAACCTGACGAATATCTTGGCGCTTGGGATTTGCCATCCATTCCATGTCGGCACCATAACCAAGCGCTAGCCAAGCTTGCAATCTTTGCCTGTGTGTTACATCTTCCCCGTCTACCGCAGCAATTCCAACCTTGTGGAATCCCAACTCTAGAGCTTTCTTTTTCACCTCAGTGCTGTTTGTTCCCGGGGATCGATTCATTTCTCTTATTTTAATTTGCCCACTGTCTGGCTCCTCTATTCTACACTATTCAGTCAATAGGCCTATTTCTTTTTGCTATTTCATCTATTTATAAATTTTATTTGCATTTTGTAAAGACATAATGCAATATGTAAATCGAGAGGCAACAAAAAAATACAAGCCTCCTACTGAATTCGCAGCGTAATAACCAATCGACTGTGGTGCAATCATGACTTTTACAACTGATTCAGCCCAAAGCCGTTACCCCAATCCTTTCAACTACAGCACTCAGCCTGGTGATGTTGTACTTTCCGTGGCTGTGTTCCAAAGCCTAAGCGTGGACGACCAGTTGGCAGTACTTTGGTATGCTTACACAGAGATGGGTCGTTCCATCACACCGGCAGCCACAGGTTCGGCGCGTTTACAGTTAGCCGAAGGTCTGTTAAATCAAATTAAGCAAATGTCTCATGATCAGCAGTTGCAGGTGATGCGTGACCTGGTTGCTAAGAGAAATACTCAAATTTCCCGCTCCTACGGTATTCTCAGTAATAACACCAAATTGGCGTTCTGGTACGAATTATCAGAACTCATGGTTCAAGGCTTTGTTGTTCCTATGCCTCCTGGCTATCAACTTTCCCGTGATGGTGTCAAAGTATTAGAAGAACTTAAGCAACTCGATTTTGGTCAACAAATTACAGTTTTCCGCAAAGTAGTAGCTGACATGGGTGTTGATCCCTTAGCTGACTAATCTCCCTGCTAGATCCTCCCAACCTTCCATATTCCATTCCTGGTTCCTTGGCTGTTTTGTCTGGGGACTTTTTTTCTGTATAAATCAAATCACATATATAAAGTTGCACAAGCTTTACGTTACGGACGGCAGTATACGCGGGAAACGTCATTTCTAGATCGTCCATTTTCCATTCCGGGACGTGGAGAGCAACGGTTACTTGTGTTACAGCTGTTTTCTGTAAGCTGGGCATTGCCCGCCAGTATCTCAAATGCCCATGACATAAGCTTTTATGGGCAATACCCACCCTACGATTTGTAGTGTAATCATAAGAATAAGCGCTGTAAAAAGGAGGGAACTATCTGCCCCCTTTTTAAGGGAGTTGGGGGATCTCATGAGTGCGGAAACATCATTAACCGAACCGTATTGGCTACCTCGCTACACTCTGTCTAGGAACAAGATGCCACTCCATCATGAGGATGATTTGTGGTTATTTGGGCAATATACCTCGAAAGTTGCTTTCGAGTCCGGTGGCTTTTGTATTCAAATAAATTGTGAGCTAGCGTGATACAGGTAAATCTATGGCAGCTGCTGAATTTATACCCACAACAGTAGATCAAACACTTCAAATAGAGGGAATTACAGAACCAACTATACTGCGTTACTTCCTAAGTTTGAACATTGGGAAGTTTGAGGAAACTGCTGCTTTGTTTGCAGAGGATGGTGTTATGCATCCGCCGTTTGAATCTGGTTTTGTGGGGCGAGATGCAATTATTCGCTATCTGCAACAAGAGGCTCAAGACGTGAAAGCTTACCCTCGTGAGGGTGTTAGTGAGACGTTGGATGCAGAGCAAATCCAATTTCAAGTTACAGGCAAAGCACAAACTTCTTGGTGTGGAGTCAATGTCTTGTGGACATTTATCCTCAACCAACAAAAAGAAATTCTTTATACAAGAATAAAACTTTTAGCCTCTCCCCAAGAGTTACTCAATTTGCGGCGGTGAACAGATTGACACAGAAACACACCTGACATGAAGACCTTTTGGAAGCGCGTCAGGTGCGTCTCATTATCTGGGCGTGTTGTTTAGCTCTTAGTAACTGCTGCTTGCTGAAAAGAACGCATGAGCAACTTTCGTCCTAGTTCGATATCTTTAGGGGCACATTGCCAATCTGGGTGCGCAGTCATCAACAAACTATCTAAAGTTTCTTGGTCAAAGAGATGCCAGACCCAAGCGTCATTGATTTGGGCTTCAACAGCATAACAGTTTGAGCTGACACAGTGAATTGTGCAAGTACTGGCAACTCTAGCCAAAGTCATTTGTTCTCCAGGTTGTAGCGCGCGAAACTCGCGGATACTCTGCTTCAACTCAGTTATGGAGGACACCGTTAACCCAGGAATTGCTACCGTGAGATTTTTGTCTCCATTTACCGCAATCCAGTAATGACGACTGGGGTCAATTCCCTCAAGCCAAGGTAATTCATCATCGAGGCGATAGCGTGGTGACAAACAAATCGAGGGTTCCATAGGCGAAATCATGATTTTGTTATAAAATCGTTGTTAAAATTCGGCACTCGAGGTTGGATTAAGGCGATCGCCATCTTATCCTACGCCCTCCTATGACAAAGTCATTCCTCGCAAAGCTACATAATCTAGCCCTGCAAAATGAGAAAAAGACAAGCTTCAATTCTAATAATTGATGATTAGAAGCTATAGATCAAATAAACTTAGCAAAAGTTATTAATTTTCTTAAGATTTCTTAAAACCTTTTGTGATATTGCTGTATTTAGGGCATTTAGCAGGAGTTGACCCCAAACCATTGGCACCTGAGGTATGGGAGATGAGCGTGACCAGAAAGAAAAAGGTACAAGCCCCTAAATTTATTTATGGAAAAAGAAAAAATGTATTTCATCGAGTAGGCGCAAGCGTCTACGGCGTCCGCTGACTCAAGCCCCTAAATTTATTTATGGGGTTCTTACTTTTGAATGCGTGAATGCGTGAATGCGTGACTTCCCCGTTCGCGGAGCGTGTCCGTAAGGACTCAGGGGCTGACTTGCCCTTTGCCGTTGAACACCCAGCCAGTTGCAGGTACAATTGCCACAGCGTCAGGTTTAGATGGTGGTTTAGCTGCGGGTAATTCTGAGCGTTGCTGCTGTGTTGTAATTTCTGAAAGGCGAGTATCTAACTATACCACATCAGTGCTGAGGGGTTGATAAGGGCTAGGAGGCAAACCGCCGCGTCCGGTGACAATAAATTGATTGCCCCCTGATCCGGAAAACGCGGCACATCCACCAGTGTCAATTGGCGCTGAGACATCAGCGACAACTATAAAAATTAAATCAACAATAAATTATACAGGTTGGGGTGCGCGTTGAGTTACTTTTGGCAAAGTCACTTCTAACTTCAGACAGTTAGCACCATCAACTTCTAACTGGTACTCCACCTTGTCCATAAGACGATGCATAATTAGCCAACCATAGCCCCCTTCTTGTCTGTCTGTAGGATTTGGAGGCAAATAGCTGGATAAATCGAAGCCTTTACCGTGATCCCAAACTTCCAAAACAATATCGGTATCTTTTAGTTCCAAACGAATTAAAACTGGCAGATAAGGCTGATCCTTATGAGCATGACGCACCACGTTAGAGTAGGCTTCTACCAAAACCAGCCGCAAGCGACTTGATTGCATTGACCAATCAACTGAACCTTTAAACTGGACTTCCAAGCATCCTAGCAACCAGTTTTCTACTATGGTTAAAAACTTCAAGTCACTTGGTACATGAAGCTCACTTTTCATCACTTAGAAAACCTCCAGCGAAAGTATAGTTTGGTCATCTTCTTGAACTAAGTTGTTTGCCTGGATACGCGCTAGTAAATGGTTAAGATGAAGTGGTTGGGCTTCACTCTTAAGCAGTTGCCAAAGGCCTTCTTGATTCAGCATAGAATCGCTGACTCGTTGATCGCTATCCACGGAATTGAGGTATAAGTCTGTACCCCTTAATACTTTAGCTTCAGTAATACCATCACTCGCTAGCAGCAGGATATCTCGGGGTTCAAGAACCAACTGACTAGACTTTGCCTGCCATATAGGGAAGATACCTAAGGGAACGCTGCGTACCTTAAGATACTGGGGAGGGTTTTCCACAGTTGTCTCTTGGCGTGACCACAGGAGGGGATATATATGTCCTGCATTAGCATAAATAAGTTCCCTAGTGGTGGGAGTATAACGAGCTAAGACGACGGTGATAAAGTAATTGTTGCTGATCAAATCATCACTGAGAGCATGGTTGACATTTTGCATGACCACATTCGGCAGAGGTGGTGATTCTTGAGACAACTCTCGGCGCAATAGCGAAATAGCACTAGCCATGAACAAAGCTGCTGGGACACCCTTACCAGAAACGTCTCCCACCGCCAACCACAAGTCTCCTTTGGGATGGGCAAACACTTCAAAAAAATCCCCTCCGACTTCACGAGCTGGCTGGCAACAAGCTTGTACTCTCACACCCTTGATGTCGGGCATGGTTTGGCGCAGCAGGTTGTTTTGAATTTGGCGAGCAACTTCCAACTCGGCGCGGATTTGCTGTTGTTTCTCTTGAAGGCGTTGATAGAGTTTTGCCTGGGAGAGGGCTAAGGCTGCTTGTTCAGCAACACCTGCAATGAGCTGAATATCTTCTTCTTGCCAAGAGCGAGCGTGGTGATCATGGTTGAGGGCAAGAACAGCAAGCAGGTTTTGCTGGTATATAAGTGGTACTACCAGTTGCTGACAAGCTTTCTCATCATTTGTATACTGAGCAAGTTGATATTGACGGCTTTCCAAAACCTTCTCAATCAAAGGATTTGGGTCGAAATAACAACTTGATGCTAAAGATTTCGGATCTTGGTAGCAGAACTCGTCTAGTGTGAGGCGATCGCTCTCCACTGGTCTGAGCAAGCAACAACTGGCTTCAAAAGCCTGTCCTATTGTTGCTACAATTTTTTGTAGCATACTGTTGTAGTCTAAAGACTCACGAATCGCTGTTGTGACTGCATTAAATAAAGATTCTCGCCGTAAGGCGCGACTCAATTCTCGTGTGCGTTTTTTGACAACTCGATAGATGTCTGCTGCTTGCTCAACAACTGCCTTGAGTCGTTCGGGTTTCCAAGGTTTAGTGATGTACTTGAACACCTGACCAGAGTTTATCGCCTCTACCAAATCTTCGACATCGGTAAAACCAGTCAGCAAAATGCGCATTGTATCAGGAAAGCGCTCCACCGTTCGACCGAGAAATTCTGTGCCATTCATCTGTGGCATTCTTTGGTCAGAGATAATGACAGCCATCTCGCCTTCTTTGTCCAAGATATCCAACCCAGTCAGAGCATCAGTTGCTCTATATACCTGAAAATCTCGCCTAAAAGTGCGGTAGAGTAAATCAAGATTATCAGGCTCATCATCTACCACCATGAGCTTCAGTCTGGCTACCTCTATCTCAGTCATACTTGAGTTGACTTTTTAGATGCAATGAGTAGCGAGGTAGGGTTTTGTTGCTGCCTCCCGATCATTAAAAAACAATTAGAAAAACAAAAGTAAGTAGAATCTATCCAATTAGATAGCATAATTATCTCAAAATTTTATGTAAATTTTGATATAGTCTCCTGTTGAGTTTGCCACACATCAATGTAAACTCTATCCCACCAATCCAGAACGCAAAGCGCGGACTGCGGCTTGCGTGCGGTCATCGGCGCACAGCTTGTTCAAAATGTTTCGGACGTGTGTTTTGACAGTTCCAACTGTGATGTAAAGTCTTTCCGCAATCACCGCATTGCTACAACCTTCTACAATCAATTGCAAGACTTCTAATTCCCTTTCTGTTAGGGTGTAAGGGTCTATCGTGTCATCAGGCTGATTCTCAGCGGAGCGTGAGTTACTATCAACACTCTTGTTGTCTAATGTTGTAGCTTCAGGTTTGGGTGGATTTTGTTGTGCTTGTTGCAAGACAATGCGAGCGATCGCCGGATCGATCCAAGCGTTACCGTTGTAAGTGACTCGCACAGCTTCAAGCAAATTATCGAACCTGATATCCTTCATACAGTAAGAGTCAGCCCCTGCGGCAAAAGCTGCTAGCACCGCTTCTTTGTTATCCCGCAGTGTCAAAATCAATACCTTTGTTGCTAACTCTTCTCCATGAGCTGTCGATTTCACTTCCCGTGTTAGCTCAATTCCATCTTTATCTGGTAAACCGATATCGACAATTGCAATATCTGGTTGTACAGTTTTTAACATCTTCAGACCTTCTACTGCATTAGTCGCTTCTCCGACAACTTCTATTTCTTGCTTTTGCAACAGCGCTGTCCGAATACCCACACGGGTGAGGTCATGATCTTCAATCAAAGCAACACGAATTTTAGTCATGGTCTATTACCGCCCTTACACTTAAAAGCTGTAAAATTGAGTTTACAAGAGGTTCAGGAGATGCAGTTTCAAGGTGCCTGTGGAAAAATATAGATAGGAGAGCTTTTTGAGTTAGACTAGCACAGAAACGCTTTGGCTCCGTGCCCGAGCGATTCATCAAGAAAATAGCCCTCAAAAGCTGCACAGCTCATATGTCCGGTTAATAAGTCGTGGAGTTGCACAAATCTCCTGAAGAACATTAGCTTCAACAATAAAAATAAAAATGAAAAGTACTGCTCCTGCTTAGCAGTGCCTGATATTGATAAGTTCTATTCTGCATTCTGATTGGTATAGCGAGTAAACTAACACCTAAATAGATAGCACAAGGCATGCCCAAATTTCTGACTTATTGGAGAAGTATGCTATATGGGCATTGGGGTAGCATAGCATATGTTTAACTAATACACAGTCTCTTGCGCTATAAGTCTTGCCAAGTATAATCATCAGATTTGGCACATAACGATGTCAAGAATTTGTAAAATTCCCATAATAAGCTTTTGGAAACAATTTGATAAGCTATTGTTCTATCTATATAGTTGGTGTGAGGCTCGTTAAGAATAGGCTATGTCTGAACTGCCTAGAAAGTTTTCAGTATTAGGGCTACCAGTTCATGTGATGACTAATTATCCAAGCTGGTTGCTAGAATGCCTGCAAGAAGGCATGGGAGTTCATGTGGTTACGCTCAATGCAGAAATGACTATGCAGGCAGAGCGGAATTCCTCTCTAGCTAAGGTCATACACAGTGCCGAGTTAGTGATTCCAGATGGAGCAGGGGTGGTTCTCTACCTCCGATGGCTATTGCGCCGAAAAGTTCAAAGAACTCCCGGAATTGAACTCGCAGAAACACTGTTGCAAGAAATTGGGCAACTGGGAACGGGTACAAAAGTATTTTTCTATGGAGGAGCGCCTGGTGTAGCTGCAAAAGCATCAGAGTTTTGGCTTTCTCAAGTTCCAGGTTTAATCGTAGCAGGCAGTCATTCCGGGTTCCATTCACAACAAGAAGAAGAACAATTGCGACAAACTCTTACCCAACTGCAGCCACAAGTTATTTTTGTTGGCTTGGGAGTTCCACGTCAAGAGTTATGGATTGCTAACAATCGCCATTTGTGTCCTCAAGCAATATGGATTGGTGTTGGAGGCAGTTTTGATATTTGGTCGGGGGTGAAAACTCGCGCTCCTGCTTGGTTGGCAGATAATAATTTGGAATGGCTGTATCGGCTTTATAAAGAACCTTGGCGCTGGCAACGGATGTTGGCTTTGCCTGAGTTTGCCCTGAAAGCTCTCATTTACCGGTTTTTTCAAGTCTTTGGGGTAAGTGTAGCGTCAAATTAGTCACTAAGGGTACGACATTACCCATTGGTTTCAAGAAGGCAGGAGGCAGAGGGCAGAGGGCATTTATGGACCTTTTTGGTTGGGGATTGTGATCCCTCCCAATTTCGTTGCTCCCAATATCGTTGCATTTGGGAGGGGCTTCATACCCTTACTCCTTTCAGTCGTCGGCAGAGGGCAGGAGACATACATAGCTGCCTTCTGCCTCCTGCCCTCTGCCTTTCCCGGTCAACTTAAGGTGACAGTGCTAGTTTGCGACAATGCTTTGAGACATTGGCTTGTGCCTTGTTCCCAGTCTTCCCTTGTGCCTTGTTCCCAGTCTCTGACTGGGAATATTATTGGTAGGCTCTGCCTGCCTTAGTTCCGGCAAATCTGTCCCAAGCGCATTTTCAGGTGGAACCACCCTTCGGGTATCTCCTATGTCCTTCGGACACGCTACGCGAACGGAGACGCTGCGCGTTGGCGGAGCCTGCGCTTTGCGCTTACGCAGTCCCCTGGGCGTGGGAAACCCGCCTGCTTTCTCTGTCTCACCGCGCCCGAGATTAAAGACAGGGTTTTGGCTTAAGTTGACACGTATGGGCATTACCGTACCCCTACTTTGACTAAGAAGGAACTCAGTTGTGACAACTGAGCATTTTTTTAGAATAAAGACACAAAAAGCTTATGCTGTTAGCATATGCGCCTCCTACCTTTTTGTACCAATTAATAACAGAAACTAAAGTCATCAATGGTGAATTGACCATCAAAAGCACAGAAGGTCACACGGTAAATTTCATTCGCTGATACGGATAATAAGGTGTTGGGAGACGCAGCACACTCAGAATTGGCAAGATTTGCTCCCGGTAGTACCGTTTGGGTTAGCAGTTGGCGATCGCGTCCGTATGCTGAAAGCACAAGCCGCTGTGAACTGGTGACAAAGGCACTGACAAAATGAACAGGACGCAGAAAAGTTGCTTCTAAAGATTCGTTCTTACGCGCTCCCATTAACACTACCAGACCAGAGTGGGTAGGAAATGCTGGATTTGAGGGCTGTATTGCTATACAATTATTAAAAAGGACGCCCCATTGCTCGTACTGTCGCTCCACTGCTTCAAAACATCTCAAATCTTCCAGATTCAAACAGATACAGGTTGGTACAGCTACCACTTCGCTGTCAACCTCTTGTTCCGTTTGACCCCGCGAAGCGTAATCTACAATTTTATTGGAAAACTCAAAATCGTGAAGAGAAAATTTTTGGTCTTCAATGGTTTGCTTTGTTTGCGATTGAAGACTAGCCTGTTTTACCACGACACCCCGCTTTGTCATTATCTAGAGAACATTTAGATTAGAAATTACATAGGTAGTTATTGTTTTTACCGAACTGCATTGCATCCTAGGTTTAAGAGCTAGTTAATCAGCAAGCAGGACGAAGCACACCTGAATTTACTGGATAATTTTGATGAGCGTTTCCAGTTTTCTTGACGCTCACTAACTCAGTAATGTTTCTGATAGAATACCATAAAAATATGCTGTGGGGTTTCACCCCTAAGTTATAGCGGCTACCAGTACAATGATATATATAATAGTATTTGAGAGCCACAAAAACTTTAAAAAGTAGAAAAAAAGTTACCAAATCTTCATTAAGTAGTCGGAAATTTTCCATCTATTTTATTAGAAGCAGAGATAAGCAGCCTTTGGATATGATGTATTTGTATGGGTAGGTGGGCTTGTAAAGGAAAGTGGAAAACAAAGAAGATGGGGAGGGAGATAAAACAGAGGCGGGTGTAGGGCAAGAAAATTAACGACTAATAACTCGTGATTAATATCTATGTTTCAGCCACTAGGATTTGAGCAACGCTCGCTCATTACCTCTTTAGGTAAAGTAACGTATTATACTAATGAGGCATCACCCTGGCAAGACCAGAATACTGGGAGTACAGATAAGGAAACACTGGTATTTCTGCACGGCTTTGGTGGTGGCTCTTCCGCATATGAGTGGTCAAAAGTTTATCCAGGGTTCGCCGCCGAGTATCGGATCATCGCACCGGACTTGATAGGTTGGGGTAGATCCGACCATCCTGCACGAAATTACAGAGTTGAAGATTATCTGACGAATATTCGCGAGCTTTTGCAACAAACTTGCAATCAGCCAGTCACAGTCATTGCTTCTTCCCTGACAGCAGCGTTGGTCATCAGAGTGGCGATCGCCCATCCCGAATTATTTAAATCCCTGATTCTCAGTGCGCCTGCTGGACTCTCCGATTTTGGTGAGGATGACTCCAAGAACTTTTTTGCCCAGATTATCAGCATTCCCGTTCTTGACAGATTGCTGTACAGCACGGGAATCGCCACAAAAGAAGGTATTCGCAGCTTTTTAGAGCAAAGGCAATTTGCCCAACCTCCTCGAGTGTATGAGGAAATTGTCAATGCTTACCTAGAGTCAGCACAGCAGCCCAATGCAGAATACGCCGCGCTATCTTTTGTACGTAGCGACTTATCCTTTGATTTGTCGCTATATATTCAACAACTGACAACTCCTACTGCAATTATCTGGGGTCAAAAGTCCCAACTTACACGTGCAGAAATTGGTCGTCGTCTTGCGCAATTGAATCCGCAAGCCATCCGTATTTTTCAGTTGTTAGATGATGTGGGATTGACACCCCAATTGGAACTCCCAGCTGTGACTATTGGTTTAATCAGAAGATTTTTGCCAATGCTTTAGTTCGTGATTTGGTAGGTGTAGAACCTACGCATTAACTAATGATTTTCCCTTGCAGCGCAAAAAAGGTATCCAGGCGGTGTCTTTGCGTGTTTTGTTCAGCTTTTCCCTCGGTGCAAATAGCGTGAAGCTAAGCGGCGCAAGAAGCGATAGCTCCTTCTGACAACATTCAGGACAAAGTAAGGCACCCGTAGCCGAAGCGGGGAGAGCAAGGGTCGGTACAGCCAGTAGTAGGCTCTCTTCAGGTCATTCCACTTTGAGCAGGTCTCCTGATGTAGGAAGTCCGAGACGTCTACGACGAGTCCTCTGCCTTGCAGCATCATCACATTGCGACCGTGGACGTCATGCGGGTGGAGACCGCGCTGACGGGCATAGTCTAGAGCAGAGTCGATATCCCGTATAACCTGCTTTGGTATCCGCAGACCACGGTGCATACAGTCGTAGAGAGTCACTCCATGCAGCCGCTTTAGGACTAAGAAGCCATCTCCTGCATACAGACATTCAGAGAAGGCAGGGTGGGAACCCAGGCGGCGATAGACTTCCACCTCCTCAAAAAAGCCAGGGCGTCCGGGCGCGTAAATCTTTACCACCAGGTTTGGGTAGTCAGGGTGATAGACCACCGCAGCGTAGTTCCCCCTGCCAAGAAGCTGCCAAGGTTTGGGGACATGGCGGACTTCCACGGGATTGTGGGGATGGACGCTCTCAATTTGTAACCTAGGAAGTAGCTCTTGGTGGACACTTTCAATTAGCCGATTCATGTCTGCTCCATCGATACTCGGTTCCGGCTACTACAAATGAGATGGAATTTTTCCATATACTACCGCTCATAGAAACCTGTACAAAGCTACCCAAGAGTAGACAATGCTAGATAACTACGTTTGTAATCTTAGTCCAAAGTCCTAAAACTACAGGGATAAACGGCAATCCCACTATCCCATCCATAAAGTTTGGGATTACTTTACGAGCTATATTCAGGCTTCCATTGGTATCAGCATTAATTATTTTACCAGTGTTCGTTTTGTATAGACCACGTTTGACACGCTTACCACTAAATACAGGTTCATTAAAAGAGTTTCTAACCCTAAAAAGAGGTATTACAACGACTTGTAGAAAATTGGGAAAAATTCGGTTATTTTACGTGAATTACTTGCTATAACTATTTAAAACTGATAAGTTAGGCTATCTTACTACCTAAAACGCAAGCTGGCGCATAGATATGCTACTTACTGCCTACCCTGTGTCAACTTATAACCACCTGCTGTCACTTCGATCTGACCTTGTTTCCATCCTTGATAAATTGGCGTTTTACTACCTTGAGCATTTTGATAGACTGCGTAGTGATTTTGCCAGTCGTGAAGACTTCCATTACGCCAAACTTTTGGTAATCCTTGTTGATATTGAAGCTTCACTTTTCCCGACACACCTTGGTACTCAACGATACCATCTTTGATCTGACTTAGGTTGAGGCGGGATTTTGCCAGCACAGATTGTTGAAACTGATTCCAATCGCCGTGGGTTTCGTTTTCAGCTATTTCTAGAGCAAATCCGCTTTCGGTTCCACCATTGCCTACAGCAGTTAAGATATGGTCATCGGGATATTTCTCGCGAATTTTCTCAGTGGCTGCGGTGTTAACTCCCTCAATTTTCAGATTGATTGGCGTTAGTGCTAACCATGTCTTTTCGTAACGGATGAAAGTCACGCCAAAATTTATTTCTATCTTGGCAGACTTGGGCAAAAAAAATTGGAATGGTACCTTAGGTTGGTTGTTCAGCCAAATAACCAAATTGCGGTACTGAGCTATGTTATCTCCACCTACAGACGAGGACGAAATTTTAGTAGGGTCTGTTCCCGTTGCGGCTATAAAATAATCGACGCCACGTTGAGAATTGTATGTCATCATTTTAAAGCCGTTCCAGTCTCCACCAGAACCTTGAGCTAAGGTACCGAGTTGGAAGGTGTTACCAAAATAGAGAGTTTCGTAAAACTCTGGTGCAGCGTCCCCCCCAGGTTTCCAGTTCTCATATGTTGGTTTGGAATTGAGGAGTTCTACTGGCTTTTGGAATTGCTTGCGTGCTAAGGCGACTACTGCGGATGGTGGACGATAGCTGCTGGTTATAAGGTGTACCGAGTCGGGGGAAGGTTGGGGGTCTGTTAGGGGTGAATCACCAAAATACAGTCCTAATTCATGGGTGGCGAGGGAACACCAAACACAGTTCCCCCCACTATAATCGCGTTTGGAAGGACCACCAAATCCTCCCCGCCAATATTTCAGCGCGCCGGAAGTCAAGAACCAATCCAATGCAGATTTAGCAACAGATTTCACTTCTGGGTCTTTAGCGAAATCATAAAGATTGACGTAGCTTGTGAGGGCGTGTCCTAGGTAGTTTTCCGAATCCCATTCACCTTGTCCAATGTTGTAGAGAGTGCGGACATTTCTTATGATGCGTTCTTTGTAAAGTTTGCGTGTTGCTTCGTTTCCTGTTTCTTCGGCAAATAAATAGACAGCGACTTCGCGCATGGCTTTTAGGTTATCAGTATTGCGACAGTCTACCCAACTATCGCAGTTATCTGTGGAGTTTGCCCAAAACTGTTGACGGTTAGGAAAGCGGCGCGTCAGCGGATCGACCTCTGTCCAAATTTGCATTGCTTGTTTCATCCGCTGACGATATGCTGGGTCAAGATATTTGCCAAAATAAAAGTATTTGCGGACTTGACCTTTGAGGGTAAAGCCAGAGTAGAAGTCAATTCCCAAGGTGTGAAGGTGACTTTTCGCGTCAGCATCTTCAGATTGTAGGAAAGAGATTGCCTTTTGTTGATTTCCTGCAAGAAAATCAATCATTGCCTTGGGGTAGGATTTTTTTTCGCTCTCAAAAGCAGTATTTCCGTAATTGCTTGCTGCGAGTTTTTTAACGACTTCCTTTGATCGCAACTGAAACTCTGTTTCCATTTGCTGTGTCCACTGATTTTCTGCCTTCACATGGGTGCAGGCAAGAAGAAGACACATTAAGCACAAGGTAAAGGCTTTGAGGGCAAAATGATTCATAGCCAACAATTATATTAAACTATGTTTTTTTGAAAATTTTTTCATACTCAAAAAATAGCCTCCTATTTCAGGAGGCTTTCATCACCTTTTCTCTACAGACATGAGATGCTACTTGTCTTGCAATCTCAGATCAATGACAGTAGCGTTAAAGTTGTAGTTAAAGCCGTCTAACTCAATTGGCATTCCGATTTTTACTTTACTGTTACCTAGAACTGGTCCCTGGTCAGTGAGTTTTGCTTTGCCTGCTAAAGTTAAACGTAAATCTTTGCTAAAATTATTTGTTCTGTTTGGTTCTGGCAATTCTTTAATTGAACCATCAGGTTGAGGAACTAATACGGTTCTGGGTAGCTCTTCCACAGATTTAATTTCAATTTGACCGTGGGGTTGATTGCGGATAATAACGTTAGTTTTACCGCCTTTTGCAAACCCCCGCGTGTATAACTGTTGAGTGTCGAGTATGTTTAATCCCCGTACTATTAAGTCTACCTCGATAGGTACTGTTTGACTACCGACTTGGGCAACGGAACCGGAACCGCCAGGGAAGATAAAGATGCCTAAGATGACCAACACAATGACCAGTGCGGCACCTAAATCGAGGATGTTAATTTTACCGAATAAACGACCTTTGGAATCTAAAATAGCCATAAAAAGTCTTTCCAGATAAGAGCAAAGTCACTGATTGTAGGAGTATAGTAAGCGTGAAAAGTGTCATACCTACTTCTATTAGGCAATATAACCAGCTAGGCGTTGAGGTTATGCGACAGTTTATCACAACTTCCTAATTTTGGACGGACTTTTTGCTGTTTTAAGTTGCTGTCGCCCTTGAAAATATGCTCTATCTTGGCAACAACTTTAGAATGCAACTTATAGGGCTATGAATCCGTCCCATAGTTTTAGATTCCCCCAAACCTCTTTCCAAACCGGATTTATGATCAATACGAAACGTTTTTCTATAAATCCCCGTTTTTTTCGACGTCCTTGGTTTTATCCGTTAATTTCCATAGTTGTTGCCTTATGTTTGTGCTTAATTACACCAATAACAGCTAGAGCTATTGATGCTGAACGGTTATTGCCTCTCATTTTCCAGGGAGTCCAAGCCATTCAGTTGTCTAATATATCACCTCGGCAAGAGGTTGATATTGGCAAGCAGATTAATCAGCAGTTGGTGAGTAGTCAAGTTCGGCTTTACCGCAATTCCGCAGTTAATGATTATGTAACACAAGTTGGTCGGCGTCTAGCAGCCAATAGCGATCGCCCCGACCTTCCCTATACCTTCCAAGTTGTTGATGATGACAGTATCAACGCTTTTGCCACTTTAGGAGGCTTTGTGTATATCCATACAGGTTTGCTGAAAACTGCAGAAAATGAAGCGGAATTAGCGAGTGTTATCGGTCATGAAATTGGTCACATTGGCGGGAAGCACTTAGTAAGGCAGATGCGGCAAAAAGCAGTTGCAAGTGGTTTGGCATCTGCAGCTGGGTTAGACCGCAATCAAGCTGTGGGGATTGGTGTAGACTTAGCCCTTAACCGTCCTCGCAGTCGTGAAGATGAATTTGATGCCGATAAAAGAGGATTAAGAACTCTAACACGTTCTGGTTATGCTCAATCGGGGATGGTATCTTTCATGCAAAAGCTACTTAAAAAGAGTTCTGGTACTCCCTCATTTTTAAGTACCCACCCTGCAACAGGCGATCGCATTAAAGCTTTGCAAACTGCTATCAACGCCCAACCTAGTAGTGGAAGTACTGGTTTGGATAATGCTAATTATCAAGCAAACATCAAAGCATTGCTCAGGTAGTCTAACCACTAACCACTTATCCACGTCGCCTGTTGCAGCGTTCAGCCTCAACTCTGGCTGGATCGACAATTGTCACCGCTTCTTCTAAAGCCAAGGTGCGGAGACTATTATTATGGACATTGACTTGATAAACCAGTTGATTTGTAACATCAAGCCCCGTCAACCAGCCACTTCGGGGATGATAAGCGCCTGTATCGATGTCCAGCCACCCTTGTCCTTGTGCCAGTTTACCAGGATTTACACCAGGGAGGGTAAAGGTAATCGTGTGACCGACGATAATCAGCTTATTGGGCAGATAGGGTTTTTCCATGCTGTGAAATTTGTCGCGCACCCAGCAAAGCTGTTCAGCAGTTTGTTCTATCATCGGAATTGAGGGATCAACACCAGCATGAGCCAACAAAATATCTCCCAAATCGAGATATGTAGGCAAACTCTTAAACCATTCCACATGGTCATGGGGTATTGTGGCTTGTTGGTAACTGGCTACCGTTGCTTGCCCTCCACTATACAACCATGCTTGTACCATTGAGGTGGGAACTTGTCCGTTGGTAAGAATGTTCAATAACATCTGCTCATGATTGCCCAACAGACACTGATAGCAATTTTCCTTGACAAAATTCACTACATATGCACTTTTTGGTCCGCGATCAATTAAGTCTCCAAGAAAATAGACTTGATCGTCTGATGTGGGGGCTATTGCCTCCAACAATGTCATTAAACCTTCATAGTGACCATGTACGTCCCCAATTATAATTCGGCGGTAGCTAGTTGCGCTCATCAGCTCTGTGGTTCAATAACTTTGCCTAATACTTGTGCTACAGTGTGGAATCAACTGATTTCGTAAATGTCGGTAAAAAAAGCTCAAAAGTATAAATTTCATATAATTAAGGCTAATTGAAATAAGTGTAAACAACAATCCTCCTCTAGTCGCAGTATGTAAAGCAATAAGATTTCATTTAATTTTTAGATACAAAAAATAATTTTTTAAACTGTAGTTTTTCCTCAAACTTTTACATCAGTATTTTCACTGGAGATGTTGTCTGATTGTAAGAATTTAAAAATTAAAAATTAACCAAAGGAAATTAAGACTCAACAAAACATTTTTATAAAAGAGGAAAGTACCGTATAAAGTTTTCAGCGGACTGACCTACAATACACGCAGATACTTTATCAGGAACTTGGAGTTTGCCGTGTCTTTCCAGTTTAGCCCTGAAGTCAGTTCGCGCATTTGCAATCATTTCAACAACCTCGCCCTGAAAGGGACGAGGATTGTCCGAACCAATTGGGACAACGTAAGCGTTGAATAGCCCATTGAGACTCAACTTGGTACAGACTTCCGAATACTTCCCTAGTTCGGATTCACTCTAAGCCTGATTGGTTCAGGCGTTGGGTTAAGCCAAGACATTCTAGTTGAGTTGGGCGAAGGGACTCTCAACAAGTCATTGGGTTATACCACTGAATGCGAATTCCAGTTGTCGATTCTAACCGTCAGCCACTCATGCCCACTACACCAGCACGGGCAAGGAAGTGGATTCAATCGGGTAAAGCTGTTAAACGCTGGTCGGATTGCGGTCAATTTTACGTGCAACTGACTATTGTGCCATCAGGCTACGCCACCCAGGATATTGTTATTGGGATTGACCCTGGTAAAAAATATTCAGGGATTGGCGTTGTATCCGCCAAGTTCACGCTCTATACGGCTCACCTGGTTTTGCCATTTCAAACAGTGCGCGACCGGATGGACAATCGCCGATTAATGCGGCGAGGGCGTAGAGGAAGACGAATCAATCGCAAGATTGAGTTTTCCAAACGCGCTCACCGTCAGAAACGGTTTGCAAATCGTCGGCAAGGCAAGCTTGCGCCTTCGATTCGTGCTAACCGTCAGCTAGAACTCAGAATTGTATCCGAACTGTGCAAAATCTACCCAGTCATAGAAATCAGGTACGAATACGTTCGAGCAGATGTAGATAAAAGCAGCGGGCGCAAAAAAGCAAGAAGTGGTAAAGGTTTCTCGCCTGTGATGGTTGGTCAAGTTTGGATGCTGAAGCAGTTAGGGCAGTTTGCGCCCGTAGTTAAAATCGAGGGTTATCAAACTTCTCTTACTCGCAGCCATCTTGGATTGACCAAAAATAAGGTAGATAAGTCAAAGGCAGAGTTTAACACTCACGCAGTAGACAGCGTTGCTATTGCGGCAACGAGCTTTGTTGAGTATCGCAAATACCACACAGCCAATATGGACGGGGCAAATTGGTTTGGCTCGGTTACTATCACCCCCGCTTCGTTCTTCGTTATTCGTCGTCCTCCCTACAGCCGCCGTCAACTACATTTGATGGTTCCAGCTAGGGGTGGAGTCCGGCGCAAATATGGAGGCTCTACAACACGTCATGGCTTGCGAAAAGGTGACTTAGTTAATTCCCCGAAAGGAATCGGCTTCGTCAGTGGTGATACCGAAAAACAAATATCTGTCAGCGATGCTAACTGGAAACGGTTAGGGCAGATAGCGTCTAGCAAAGTAACTTTAATTCGGCGTTCTACTGGTTTAATTGTTGCTTGTTAGTTTATAAAAAGCCGTCCTACGCTTCGCTGAAGGACGGGGTTTCAGACCCAATTTTTCTGATGAACGAGGATCATGCAGACGCGGTGCTTCTTTACGCTCAAGCTTTTGGCAGTTTAGCCAACGCAACAGCAGCAGAAATGGTGTCTATTGATGCTTAAGGTATGAATTTAGACGCACAGATGAACGGGGAAGTTGTACCAGTACGCATACAGTTTGACCATGTTTTAGCAGATGCGGAAGATGCCCATCATACCTTGATTGCAATGGTGAAGCAGGTGCGGGCTAAGACAAAGTGAGACCTTTTGGTAAAGCCAATCTTTGCTTTTGTTCAATGTTTTGTCACTATATCTCCTCACGTAACAACCAAAAGCCGGTGTAAGTCATCCCAGAATCATCGGGTTGCACTAACAAAAAATGAAGTCCCCGGCTTTGGTGCTTCCGCTGTTCATAGGTTTTAGCAGCAGCTGCCACTTCTTTATCTTCAAATGTGGCAACAATCCATCTGTCAACTAAGCTAGCTTCTAACACCAAACCATCAGGCGCACCGGCAATGTAATTGACTGCTACGGGATGGGCTTGTTGCAGCCACCGTGCCAAACGCATTGATAGCCTTCCACCATAAATGACTACACCGGGGACAGGTATCGTTGATGCTAAACCAAAATTGATGGGTAGGAGATATTCTGGCATTTCAAGAATTGGAATGGGGCGATCGCCAAATACCTCTACCACATCACCAGCAGTCAGTGAAGCAAAACGCCATTCTTCTCCCCAAAGATTTTCTGGTAATGGCATTGGGGGTGGTTTGTCCAAGGAAATTGGATATTGCTTTTCTTGCAACCACTGTTTTAATGCCAAAGTGCGGCGAGTTGGTTCCACAGAAATGCCTAAACTGCGTCCAGCTTGTTCTATTAAACTCAAAGACTGAGGACGAAACACCTGAATGACATTTGGCAGTTTTTCTCCAGCTGCTTGCTGAAGTTGAGAAGCAACCCAACTAGAACTTGCTTGCGACTGCGGACAAGTTGCCTGATACTCAAAGCTGCGAGTTGCGTCACAAATCAACAACTCCCACATAACTTGTCCAGATGCTTCTGTCTGCGGACGACGATAAAAATCAGCTTGCCAAATTTGCATAGGACTTATAGCGCGGGAACTCTATTAAATGTGGCGTAAATTTCCGATTCATGTTTCATCACCTTAATAGATATTGCTTAAGAAAGGCGTTCACTTCCGTCGCGCATAACCCGATATGAACTGTCTTTCCTGCTTTTCTGAGAATGTCCAATCCTTGACCATTATTACGCTTGTCTGGATCAACTATAGATACATATATCTGATGAATACGAGGATCTTCGGCGATCGCTAAAGCACATGCAGGTGTCCGTCCATGAAAAGAACAAGGTTCAAGAGTTACGTACATTTTCAAGCAGTCGAAAGCTTTGCCTTGAATTTGGTTAAGCGCATCAGCCTCAGCATGATGTGTTCCTGGCTCCCGCGTGTATCCGGATGCTACTATCTCAAGAGCATCTACGATGACACAGCCTACTGGCGGGTTCGGCAAACATTGGGGCAAAGCTTTTCGACTTGTAGCTAAAGCTGCCAGCATAAACATTTCATCATTTTTTTTGGAATTAGACATCATGCTAATCTGTTGAGTTTCGCGGAATAGAGGCGCGGCGGCTTTGCACCCCTACTCCCACAAAATATCACCTACACCTGTCCAAAAGCTGTTTCGTTAAGTAATTCCTGAATTTTAAGCGGACTTAGTTGTTCTACGTTGCTCAAAACTATAGATGCTCCTGCGGCTAGCAATGTCTCCGCATATGCATCAGCACGCGCTGCTGTTTCCTGTACATGAGGAGGTAAAATACCTACACCGATCCAAGCCCGAGAAGGTTGCCCCAAACGCGCTTTCTCTACTGTGTACATATCAGCTACTGTATCTCCTGCATACATAACTGGCGTTAATTTGTCAAGGGTTTTACTGTGGGAATCCAACAAGCGAACAGTAGCAAAAAGTCCAGTCGGCTCTGGTTTACCTGGTGCATCTTCCATTGCGATTAATACTGGGGACTTCAAGCCAAGACGCTTTTCCAAAACATAAGTCGCAGAAGCGCGAGTCGCACCGCTAAAAAATCCCCAAGGAATCTCAGCTTTTGTCAGTTCCTCTAAGTAGCTAGGATGTAGCAATAAGGGTTCATTGCAGATATATCCCGTCCAATTTTGGGGGTCTGGTCCTCGATAACGCGATTGAAAAAAGGCGACAATGGCGTTGTAGTCGAGTTGCAATTGCTCGCGAGAGTAGGATTGAGTTTCAAAATAGCGGTAAATCAATTCTTGGGATGCTTCCCAATCATTATTCCAAGTGCCTTCAGACTTGAGCTGGTCTATGTCGAGTGGTGTTGGGCGATACGCTCCCTGTGTAAAATGCTCTACAGTATCTGCGATCGCTCGTCGATAAGAACCACCGACATCGCGCACAACGCCGTCAATATCGAAAACAACTATCGCTTTTGTTGAGGGTTGTTCGGTCATAAAACGCGTAGATTTGAGATTTTTAGATTTTAGATTGGGAAATGGAAAGAAAATTCAAAATTTAAAAACACTCAAAACCTAATTTCTATTTGGTAAGCAGCTAGGTATTGCGTTAAAATAGGCGATCGCATACGTTAGTGACTGTTGCCTGGATACTCCAGGGGAGGTGTGATTGTCCAAGTTTATTTTGAAAATACTGTGGTTAGACGAAAACGTCGCTTTGGCAGTGGATCAAGTCGTAGGCAAAGGCACAAGTCCTTTGACTAAGTACTTTTTCTGGCCAAGGAATGACGCTTGGGAAGAGTTAAAAAAGGAGCTAGAGTCAAAACACTGGATTACTGAACTGGATCGGGTGGAATTGCTGAATAAAGCAACAGAAGTGATTAACTACTGGCAAGAAGAAGGCAGAAACCGCCCGATGGCTGAAGCTCAGTTAAGATTTCCGGAAGTTGGCTTTACAGGTAGCGCTTAAAGCTGCATAATGAACTCCCCTACTGTTGAACAAGCTCCCAGAGTTTGATAGTTTTATCCCTGCTGCCACTAGCAATCACTTGTGCATCAGGGCTAATAGCAACGGTAGACACTGAGTCTACATGACCAGAGAGAGTACCAACTTCTTGTTTTGTGCTGACGCTCCAAAATTTGACTATCTTGTCTCTACTTCCACTAATTAGTGTTTCTCCATCGGCACTGAAAGCCAGTGTGACCACCGACCAGGAATGGCCTAAAAGAGTGCTAATGACCTGACCAGTGTTTACCTCCCACAATTTAATAGTGTTATCATCGCTGCCAGTCGCTAAAAGATTACCATTGGGACTGAAGGCGATCGCTAAAACCGCCCATGCATGACCTGAAAGGATACCTAAAAAGGTGTAGTGTGGGCGGTTTTTAAATTCTCCCTTTGACCACAAGCGAATAGTTCTGTCAAAACTAGCACTAGCCAGAAGCTGACCGTCAGGACTAAACGCCACTGCACTCACCTGTAATTGGTGTCCAGTCAGCGTACAAATCTCTTCTCCAGTCTTGACATTCCACAGTTTGACAGTTTTATCCCAGCTACCACTAGCTAGTAGCTCACCATCTGGGCTAAAAGCAACTGATTTTACTCCATGAGCGTGTCCAAAGAGGGTGCGGATTTCCTCCAATGTGTTGAGGTTCCATAATTTGATAGTTTTATCATCGCTAGCCGTTGCCAGAATTTTTCCATCCGGACTAAAGGCTACAGATTTCACCGCTTGGCAATGTCCGGCAAAGGTATATGCTTGTTTTTTGCTGTTTAAATCCCACAATTTAATAGTTTTGTTGTCATGACCACTAGCTAAAATATTGCCGTCGGGGTGAATGGCAATTGAATTCACACTACTCAACATACCGAGATGACTAGTCAAGGTATGTGAGCATTGCCAGAGGAGGCGGGAAGGTGGAGTAATAGAGTGATCAACTGATGGGCAGTGGATACCCATAGCTTGCATGACTTCATCAGCAGATTCAAAGCGTTGGGTAAAGTCTTTTTGCACAAGCTTGTCAAGAATTTTACCCAAGCCTTCACTGACCTTTGTCGTAAGATACTGTCGCCAAACCCAGCAATCATCAGCAATATCAAATAAATCAAAAGGAGGAATTTGGGTAAGTAAGTAAATACAAGTTACACCTAAGCTGTAAAGGTCACTACCAACTACGAGGTTACCCTTAGCTTGTTCTGGAGCAGCATATTCTGCGCTACCGATAAGACTGTCACTTGTTAGGTCAATTGATGTCACAGTTCTAGCAGCGCCAAAATCAACCAAAACCAGATCCTTCCCTATGAAATTAGAAGGGGATTTAAGAATAATATTTTCCGGTTTTATATCGCAGTGGATAAGGTTGTGAGCGTGGACATACTTGAGAACTGGCAACAAATTCTCTAAAAGTTGCCAAATCTGAGTTTCACTGAAGGCTCCCTCCTTCTCCACCAAGGTAGCCAAGTTCGTGCCTTCAATAAACTCCTGCACTAAATATAAGTGGTGATTTTCCTCAAAGTGCGCCAGTAAAGCGGGAATTTGTGGATGCTTGCCTAATTCCTCTAGACGCTGTGCTTTTTGCTCAAAAGTTTCAAGTTTTTGGTTTTGCAGCCCAAATTGTTGAACGACACAAGGAATTGCGGGGGATTGTCCCTCATCCACAGCAACGAAGGTTTTGCCAAATCCCCCTTGACCAGTCTGTTTAAGTAAACGGTAACGTTCTTTTATCAGCAAAATTTTTGAGGAGATAATTAGGTTATGATGACCTTCCAACAATTACAAATCGGCGACTACTTTCGGATACCTGGTATAACTGCTGAGTGCGTGTACAGAAAAGCAAGCAGTTCACATTGCAGTCTCAACGCTTTACTACAGCCAATTCGACCTGCAACAACAGTTATACCGCTCAGTTCTGCAGAAATTACTCATTATTTTGTAACAAAGCAACAACTCCTTAAAAGTCTTAAGAAATAATTGAGGGTTAGAAGTAGTTTGTAGTAAGCGCTTACTACGAAGCCCTCAAATCAAAATTGACAGGCTACTAGTGTAGAGACGTGAAATTTTGCGTCTCTACAGCGTCTTTGCGCGAGCTTATGATTTGTCCTACTTACCGACGTTTCCATCCAGGGGAAAATCAACCACTACAGGCTGATGACCATTTGACGGAGGAGTTGGTTGTGGTTTTGGCTGCAAAGGTATTATTGTTTCACCTGGCTTGGCAGTTTGATTCCATAAAATCATCGACAGTAGCCCATCTACCAAACCGTTAGTACTGCCGTTATTTCCACCAACTAGTACATCTGGGATGAGACGGACTTTGCCATCACCAATAATCTGCATCATCTGCATTGCCGTATAACCTTGCTCTCCCAAAGCTTCCACACCAGCGCCATAGGCTTCTGCTTTTGCGTTACCTGTGGCGCGGATCGCTTCTGCTTCTGCAAGCCCTTTCAGACGCACAGAGTCCGCTTCACCACCAGCTCTTAACCGCACAGACTCAGATTCTGCTGTCGCTCTTAAGCGGATAGCCTCAGCTTCACCCGTCATTTCTTTAATTTTGGCATTCGCCTTGAGTTCGGCAATTTTCACACCTTGCTCTGACTTCACCGTTTCTTGCTGGATGTCAGCCTTTGCCTTAAGTTCGGCAATCTTCACACCTTGCTCTGACTGCACCATATCTTGTTGGATCTCAGCCAAAGCCGTTTCCCGGACAAGTTGTTGGCGTTGCGTTTGCGCCAGTTGCTGAACTTCAAACGTTTTGCGTTGCTCTTCAGCAATTTTCCGGTCTGTCTGCGTTTGCATTAATGTTGCAGGCGGCTGAATATCACCGATGAGGGTGTCAATCGCTTGCACGTCATAAGCTCGTATCGCTGTTTTAATAAACTCAGCAGCTTCAGTTTGCCGCTCACTTCGAGCGCTGAGGAAGTCTAGTACTGTATAATCTTGAGCGGAGTTGCGGA
Source organism: Scytonema sp. HK-05 (assembly GCF_963872035.1). Lineage (NCBI taxonomy): Bacteria > Bacillati > Cyanobacteriota > Cyanophyceae > Nostocales > Scytonemataceae > Scytonema > Scytonema sp. HK-05. Next base: position 120,938 of record NZ_CAWMYC010000092.1, on the reverse strand, counting down.
AATAGTTGCCAATGGTCGGTTCTAACACATGGTCAACTAAATTCTGCATCGAACCAACACGGGAAATCACCTTTGGAGCATCCAAAGCGCCCACATGAATAATTTGCGCTACTTCCAAATCAAAAGCAAACCCGTCTCTAGAACGTACTGTTAGGGAAGCGAGTTTAGCATCATAGCTATGGCGTTCGGTGCGACCTGACCAGTTTAATACGATGTTGGTCGTCGGCACTAGTTCTATTTTCATAATCCGAGTGTTGAGCGGGTGCTTACCTGGATACAGTGGTTCCACCCAGACGCCTTTGTGTCCAGTATTCACCAAATTACCGTGGGTGAAAGCTGCACCGCTGACATCTTCGTGTGCCTTACCTACAAAAGAAATCACTACGCCCACATAGCCAATGGGAATTTCCGTCATCGGCACTTGCTCAACTTGGACAAACCAAGGGTTCAGGTTCCAAGAACCAGAAAGCAGAATCTGCTCTTGCAAACCCCGTCGTCCACCGCCATCAATGAATTTTTGCCCATTCTGGAAGTTGTTGTGTCCGTTAATTATTGGACCTGCAAGTTCACCAGGGGGAATTGGCAGACCGTCCAGAGTCGTGATGATACCAACTTTATCAGAAGCAACGGTGTAGACGCGCAACTGTTCAGGACTCATGCCATGCTGACTGGCATTTCCCGCCATGATCACCTTAAATAGGGCAGTGTTGATGCGGTAAGTACCTGCTGTTAAAAAGCCCATTTGACGACCTTTTTCCCCACCTTGAGTTAGGAATTTGCGGGCATCTTGGAAATTATCGCAATCTACGATTTTACCCAGGATACGCTCTGGAGGATTGGATGCGCCATCTGCCGCTACAAGCAGGGCGATTTCACCTTGGGGAACAACAACGACTGGTTCTTTGCGAACAGAGTACTGCCAAGGCAAATAGCCCCAGTGCCAGCCAGGAGCAAGAGTATCAGCCTGTAAGCCTGCTTCACCGTTCAGGGCAATGAGTCCTCCAGCTGGCAGTCCGCGTCCAGAAATGGCAAATTTTTTGACGACAATTCCAACTTCACGTTCGCCAATCACGACGAGTCCCCCAAAGACTAGGGGGACAAAGATAACTAAACCGCCAACAACAACAATGGGGATGATTCCCCAAGGCGACACTGGTATGAGTTGACTGTTAGTAGTGCTAGTTGGGATTTGGGCAACTGTTGGTTTTGTCTCACCTAACTGAGTTGATGCGGAGGTGATTTCTTGTGCAGTAGTTGTTTTTATGGGAGTCGCACTGGCAGAATGAATGCTACCAGCCAGCGCCAAGGTTGCTACAGCAGATGCTGCGAAACGAAATATCTTATTATGTTTACGCGCACCAAGGAAGTATTGAAAGCCTTTCATTTTTTGTGCCCCTCTGGGCAACTAATGATCTAAGGTAAGACTTCCTTGTGGCTCTGATTCATTTCCTAAACTTACCCTAATAGTTTATAAAACTTAATACTTTTTTTTAATTATTTTAAATTAATAGGGTGAGCATTGCCCACCCTACTCTTAAGCTGCCTCGTCTTTGCTTTGAAACTTAGACCAAACCGCCAGCAGCTTGAAAACGGGCGCGAGCGCGTTTGTAAGCCTGAGTTGCTTGAATTTGTGCTTGTCTGTCGTCTGGTTTTACCTGATTTAAACGGGTTTCTGCTTCGTTATAAGCAGCACGGGCTTCGTCTAGGTTAATTTTGTCACCACGCTCAGCACCGTTTACCAGAATTGTGACTTCATCTTGTTCGACTTCGGCAAAGCCACCTGACAAAGCGATCGCCACCCAATCCTGATTTTTACTAGGACGTACTCGCATAACACCCGTATCCAGGGCACTTAATAGTGGTGCGTGTCCGCTGAGAATACCAAGCTGACCAGTCGTGCTGGGCAAAACGACTTCTTCAGCCGCAGCATCCCACACTGTTTTATCTGGGGAAATTACACGAACAGTTAATGTCATTTGTCTTTTGTCACTTGTCCTGTGTCATTTGTCCTGTGTCATTTGCCATTTATCCTTAGTCCTTTGGATAAGAACTAAGGACTAAGGACTAAGGACTAATGACTAACCTTTGAGTTTTTCGGCTTTGGCGATCGCTTCGTTAATATCGCCAACCAAGTAGAAAGCCTGCTCTGGCAGATCATCCAACTCACCAGCTAAAATCTTCTGGAAGCCTTTGATAGTATCTTCCAGCTTCACATACTTACCAGGAGAGCCGGTAAATACTTCTGCCACAAAGAACGGCTGAGACAGGAAACGCTCAACTTTACGCGCACGCGCCACAATCAGACGGTCTTCTTCAGACAGTTCATCCAAACCGAGAATGGCGATGATGTCCTGAAGTTCCTTGTACCGCTGGAGAGTCGATTGTACAGCACGAGCGGTGTTGTAGTGTTCGTCGCCAACAATGTTGGGTTGCAACATGGTAGAAGTCGAACCGAGGGGATCAACCGCCGGATAAATTCCCTTAGCTGCCAAACCGCGAGACAGCACCGTTGTTCCATCCAAGTGAGCGAAGGTGGTAGCGGGTGCGGGGTCGGTCAAGTCATCAGCAGGTACGTACACCGCTTGAATCGAGGTAATTGATCCTTCGTTGGTGGAGGTGATGCGCTCTTGCAATGCACCTACGTCGGTTCCCAATGTAGGCTGATATCCTACCGCAGAAGGCATCCGTCCCAACAGAGCTGACACTTCTGAACCTGCTTGCACAAACCGGAAGATGTTGTCAACAAACAGGAGCACGTCCTGCTTGTTCACATCGCGGAAGTACTCTGCTATTGTCAACCCCGACAAACCAACCCGCATTCTCGCTCCGGGTGGTTCGTTCATTTGACCGTAGACTAGGGCAATCTTCGACTCGTTGAGGTTGTCTTTATTGATCACCCCAGATTCAATCATTTCGTTGTAGAGGTCATTGCCTTCACGGGTGCGTTCACCCACTCCAGCGAACACCGACACTCCACCATGTTGTGTGGCGATGTTGTTAATCAACTCCATCATAATGACGGTCTTGCCTACACCAGCACCGCCAAATAGACCTATTTTACCACCGCGCCGATAGGGAGTTAGCAGGTCAACAACTTTAATCCCGGTTTCAAACACGGAGGGTTTGGTTTCCAATTCCGTGAATTTGGGAGGATCGCGGTGGATGGGCAATCTTTCTTCTGAATTGACAGGTCCTCTATTGTCTACCGGTTCGCCGAGGACGTTGAAAATCCGACCCAGCGTGGCTTTACCAACAGGCACACTGATGGCAGCGCCAGTATCAACGACTTCCAGACCACGCACTAAGCCATCAGTGGAACTCATGGCAACAGTTCGTACTTGGTTGTCACCTAGCAGCTGCTGTACTTCGGTAGTAACTGAGATGTGTTGTCCGGCTTCGTTAGTGCCTGTGATGGTCAAAGCGTTGTAGATTTGTGGCATTTTCCCGTTCGGGAATTTCACATCTACAACCGGACCAATAACTTGAGTAATGTAACCAACGTTTGTTTTTTCTGCAGTGGTGACCATGCTGAGCCTTAATGATTGAAGCTATATTTCAAATAAGGTCAAGAGAGACATAAGATGAACGCCATGTCATCTTCAAGAGTAGCACTGAACGATCCCCTCTATTACGCTTAAATTTCTCCTTAAGATTGAGGCTATCGATTGGTAAGCAGGTTATACTCTTTTACTCCTCGCCTGTGCGATCGCATCAAACAACTCGGCGACTGTGTCAATTTAGAACTTAACTCACTCCCCACTCCCGATTTTCACGCGTAGATGCTCCCCTTTGGGCATATGCCAATACCCAAACTGACTGCTCTTTGGGCGATTGCGCAAAGCGCACCTGGAGGAGGCGATCGCCCGAATGCGGGCATCGAAGTGCGATCGCTCACAACTAAAGCCATGAGAATAGCGGATGACAAGAACTATCAACGTGTTTGCGTCATTTCAGCCGCTCTTTTCAAGATAGCAACAAATTTTTTTTCAGTATACGCTTCACAATTGGGGCAAATTTGGCTTGTTTCTATGTGGTCAACTTTAGCGAAGTAAACTTGGCGTTTCCAACATACGTATATCAGAATGTTGATGAACTGATCAAATCCACCATCTCAAGCGTGTTTACCCAACATTCCTTTAGGCGTGACTTGGAAGTCGATATCTTAAACCAACAGCATATGAGAACCGCTATAGCAATCCTAAATCAGTTTGTATCGAATTATCAAAAATAATAGCGCCTCCCTAACTACAGAGAAGCGCTATATTTATCGTTAAATTCAGGGATCAATAATACCTAAATACTTCCCTGAAGTTTCTTATAAATTGATTATGATTTCATTTCTCAGACAGCACCCCTACGGGTTAAGAGGTTCCATAAGAAAACAGCAACAATTGCACCAAGAACGGCTACAGCAATACCGGGAATGCTGAGAGTAGGAGCCGCCAAGCTCAAGGTACCTGTGGTAAAGAAGACGCCCAAACTACCGCCGACAAAAGCCCCAATAATTCCTAACAAGATTGTTCCTAAAATTCCACCGCCTTGATGACCGGGGTAGATAGCTTTAGCAATAGCACCAGCTAAAAGACCTAATACAACCCAAGCAAGAATGTTCATTTTTTTAGATTGAGTGAATCTTTTTGTTTGATAGTTACAGGTTAACAATTCAAATCTTGGTATCCAATCTGCCAACAGAACTATTTATGAATGACCTAGAGGAATACTGGAATACCTACTTGTCCTAGGGCATATGCCTTAATCCAGATAGATAATAGATTAAGAAAAAGCTCCTAGTTAAGTCTCATACTAGGGGCTTATCAATTCATTATTGCTTGGTAATTGCAGTATATGCATTTTTCATGAGATGTAGCCTCTACTTGAGGAATAAAGCTAAGGTTTAAACTGAGCTTTTTCTTAATAAGAAGATAAGAAGAAGAGTGCGACACCAGAAGAATGAAATGGTGAAGCCGAGTGAGTCTATATATAAGCGTCATCTCCTCAATAAGTTGAGCCATATAGAGCTAGAACCCGTTATCTAGCAATGAAAAGTATTTCTGTTGGGCATCAGCCAAAAAATTTGGCATCACAACACCTAGCTACCAAATATGACTTTTTATCACAGTTTTTCAAGCTCGCCGTCTTCAGCACGGGGTGGTATGTTATCATCGTAGATGAGAATGAATTCGGTGATAGTGTTGACAGGCTTTTTCGTTTTAGTCTTGACAGGCTTGTCTCCGAAATGTAAATCTCTACACATTTATGATTTTGGAGACAATGTATGTCACTTTATGTAGGTAACCTCTCTTATGAAGTTACACAAGATGATCTGAATGCTGTTTTTGCAGAATATGGTTCTGTAAAGCGAGTTCAGCTTCCTACTGACCGGGAAACAGGTCGGGCACGCGGCTTTGGTTTTGTGGAAATGGGTACAGATGCTGAAGAATCAGCAGCCATTGAAGCTCTTGATGGGGCAGAGTGGATGGGTCGTGATTTGAAAGTAAATAAGGCAAGACCCAGGGAAGATAAAGGTTCGTTTAACGGGGGGAACCGAGGAAATTACACCGGCGGACGTAACCGCTACTAAGCTTCATAAATAGAACTCTTTTAGCTTTGAAATGCCACAAGCAAAAGCTAAAAGAGCAAAATAGTCTTTTATGGACTTTGCCCCCGACTTCATTCGGGGGCTTTTCGTTGCTTTTTGAGGGTAGTTAGCGAAATAAAAATTATAATATATAGCGGTTTTCAATTGGGTGCAATACATCAAAGAATTAAGGAACGGCAGATGGACAAACCATTGCACGCAGATGACCTGTACTTCATCCGGATACACCTATATATAGCAGCAATATTGGCGTCAGAAGTCAGAATATGGCCTCCCTTGCCCGCTGCTTTGTACGCCTAGCGGGGGCGCTTTGCGCTTACAGGAGTAAAAGAGTCTCTATATCTAACTTTGAGGCTTCCACTTGTTGCTAATTGATGTATTTTAGGTAGAAAATACCTTGACAATAGAATTTGAAATTTGATAATATCACAACCCTAATTTATATGTTATGATAAATAGGGATAGCAATTGTTGCGTAAGTGAAATTTAGCAATATATTTTTCCTTGGGTTGTGTACAGGGCAATTCAAAGCGGGATAACCTGCTGATAATAGTAAGGAAAAACAGCTATTTAGTGACTTATGTAGATAAGCAAGTGTGCTGAATGCAGCGCAAGCTTCGCCGATTCCTTAATGAGGTTAAGTAGTCCTTGAAAATTAAAGCGTTGGATATCCAGGTTGGCGATCGCATCGTTGCGTATTGCAACAACAGAATGCAGATCTGCACTGTGAAAGAGATCATAGACCCTGGTCAGATAAATATCACATTATCAGTATTTACTGCTGAGCATTATCGCAAATCAGTCTCACGCGTAGTCCGGTTCCAGGGGGACGCTTTGGTTAATTTGGCAAGCTAATCAACCAGACATGATATAAAAAGTGCTTTCTAAAATAGATACATATGTGGGGCAGCAACTATAGGTAGTTGCTGCCCCAAAGATACTATTCGCTATTCTCCTTTGTTTATTTACGCAGGAATCAAGACTGTATCAATAATGTGGATCACACCATTATCAGCAGCAACATCCGGCGTTGCGACATTGGCATCATTTATCTTGACGCCATTGGAAGCGTCAATTTTGACTTCCGTTCCTTCAACTGTTTTAGCTGACTTCAGCTTAACCACGTCAGCCGCGAGGACTTTGCCTGAAACAACATGATACGTCAGGATTTTGGTCAGCTTTGGAATGTCCTGAAGCAATGCGTCTACCGTGCCTGCTGGAAGCTTAGCAAAAGCATCATCAGTAGGTGCAAATACGGTGAATGGACCAGCGCCTTTAAGAGTATCTACCAGACCAGCAGCTTTGACCGCAGCAACTAGGGTACTGAAAGAACCAGCATTAACGGCAGTATCAACAATGTCAGCCATGTGTTTTACCTAGTTTTGTGTAGTCTGTTAACAAGTATAAACTACTTTCTCAGAAAAGATACAGAAAACTGGTAGGTTTTTAGGAGATTTTATTGCATTCTTGACGACGTGAATTTATGGGAAATACGTAGCGTCTCGTATTGCTTACTGACGATCAGGTGTGTTGCCGATATCAATTTGAACGCAACTTGGTATAACTAATTGAAAACTGCTGTAATGATAATCAAGGGTGGCAGGTCAATCCTTGCGAGTTTGTAATTCCTCGTAGTCCTGTGGTGTATCGATATCAATGGCACCTGCGGCAAAGGGGACAGGAAACACCTCATGAGAGTATTTCTTGATGACTTGTTTTGCTCCTGATGTAGCTTGTAAATTCATCAGGTCTGAAAAAAACTTGCGGCTAAAAAGAGCGGGTACACCCAATGTTCCGGCATATTCAGAAGCAATAATTCCCTGACCTGTAGAATGGTAAGCAGCGACAAGTTGATTGATAACATCAGATGAAACGAATGGCTGGTCACAAAGTGTCAGCACGACTCCCTCAATTTCTTCACTAGCAGCGTTTAGTGCTGTCATACCAACTTGAATTGAAGCACCCATCCCCTCGTGCCACTGTGGGTTTTCTACCACCATAACCGGAAGCTGGTTAACCTCTTGGCGCATTTTTTCTGCATAAGCTCCCAGGACAACTACAATTGGCTTACAAACTGAGGCAATTGCAACTTCTACAGTTTGACGCAGGAAGCTACGCCCTTCAAAGTGTAGTAATTGTTTAGGTGTACCCATGCGAGTTGATGCGCCAGCCGCAAGCACGATCGCTCCAATTGCTGAGGCAGCATTTTCTACCTGTCGCGGGTTTATCATATACTGATGCGTTGCTGAGTGGACTGGATTGCTTGAACATCTAGTTCATCAATGCGATGATGAATCGGTCCAATTCTATCTCTCAACAACCCACCAGCACGTTTGGTAAGGACAGCCTGAATCTCAGCAACAATAGAAAGCGCAATTTCTACTGGTGTATCAGCCCCAATGTCAATACCAACCGGAGCGTATAATCGGCTAAGCTGTTCTTGAGTGTAGACCATTCCCTCTGCGTGCAAATCTTCAAGTAATTCTACGGTTCTGCGTTTTGGACCAAGCACACCAATGTAGCGTACCGCAGATGGCAGCAACATTTTGAGGAGTTCTCTGTCGTGGAAGTAGTTATGTGTCATCACAATCGCTACTGTGCTATCTTCTAGCAATATATGTTTATAAGCAGCTTCTGCACTCGTGAGAATCAAGCTATCAGCATAAGGAAATTTTTCTTGGGTGAGATAGGTAGGTCGATGGTCTACGACAGTGACGTGCCAACCTAGCTCTTTAGCAAAGTGTAGAACAGGGATAGCGTCTTGACCTGCCCCAAAAATGAGTAGTGGTGTTGGCGGTTGGATGAATTCTATCAAAACTTCTGCACGACCTGTTGCTAACTGGTAAGTTTGAACTTTTGACTTTTGCTGTTGCAAGGTAGCTTGAGCATCCGCAATCACAGCTTCGGTTAAAATAGAGTCTGCAATTTCATTGGTAATATTTTTATCTGGGTAAAGCATCAGGTGATTTCCCACCTTTGCCTGAAGTTGACCTTCTACACAGAAAACTGTTGCCAAAACTCCTGAATGTCTGTTAATGAGACACTCGCTGATAAATGTTAATTGTTTATCCAAACGCTCAATGAGAACATGAACTGCGCCATTGCAACCCAGCCCAAGTGCCCAGATAATTTCCTCTGCAACTTCTGGGTCATATTTCACCAAAGTTGGTTCACCTGAAGCCATGACCTGTTTGGCGTGTTCAAAAACGTCACTTTCCAGACAACCGCCACTAATAGAACCTGTCATGCAACCATCTTGAGTCATGAGCATTCTAGCACCAGGTCGTCGGTAAGTAGAACCTTTGACCTTGACTACTGTGGCAAGACCTGCAATTTGACCACGACTTTTGAGGGCAAGGAAGTCGGTAACAATATCTTGTAATTCTTTCATGTTTTTAGGAGATTGACTAGGAATTGGGGTTTGTAGTAGGCGCTTTAGCGCTAAAGCGCTTACTACGAACTATCAAGACTACTAGTACACGACGGCGGAAATAAAGCTACCATTCAAAAGCAGCGAAAAGCCCACAGAATCAGCCTTTTGACTTTTGACTTTTGACTTTTGACGAACGCCTTGCGGTACTAGTCCCTTTACAGCAGCTTGTCAGGGGTAATTGGCAGGTCGCGAATGCGCTTTCCTGTTGCGTGATAAATGGCATTGGCAATTGCTGCAGCAACGCCAGTAATCCCGATTTCGCCAACACCGCGCACGCCCATTTTACTGATATGTGGATCGGGTTTATCGATAAATAGCACATCGATGTCTCCGATATCTGCGTGGACAGGAACGTGGTAATCAGCTAAGTTACGCACGACTAGACGACCGCTTTGCTGATCAAGTACTGTCTCTTCCATTAATGCCATGCCTAACCCGAAGGTGACACCACCAAGGATTTGGCTGCGTGCAGTTTTGTGGTTAAGGATGCGTCCAACATCAATGGCGCTGACGAAACGTGTGACGTGTACTTGTCCTAAGCGGGGGTGAACGCGGACTTCAGCGAACTGTGCGCCAAAAGATTGAAACGCATACTGCTGCCAGTCGGAGTTTTCGTTTTTACCAACGCAGATTCTCACGACTTTGTTGTCTGAGCTTTGTTGTGTTTCTGAAGCAGCAGTGTTTGCGATCGCTTCAACTTCAACTACTGGTAAATTATTGCGTTGTAGAATCTCTGCGTAGGTTTCTCCTCTGGATGGCTCGTTTTTGAGGAAAACTCGTCCGTTTTCGGTTGAAATTGCCTCTTGGGCTGCTCTATACAATGGTGACGACTCGTCATCAATAGCAAGGCGAATCACTCTGTTACGTAATTCCTCTGCTGCTCCCTGTACAGCAGGTGCGACGCTTGCGGCTGACTGTGAACCGCCAGCAACAGGTGCTTTGGGCATGGATGATTCACCCAGCTTAAACTCAATTCGTTCCACAGGAAGCCCAAGGGCATCAGCAGCAATTTGCGTCATGATGGTGTAAGTGCCTGTACCGAGGTCATGTGTTGCACTCGACACGATAGTACGTCCGTCAGCGAAAAGTTGAGCTTTTGCTGACGCTGGAGAACGGTAGCCTGGGAAGGTCGCGGTTGCCATTCCCCAACCAATCAGATAGTCAGAATCCCGCATTGAACCCGGTGTAGGGTTACGACGTGACCAGCCGAATCTTTCTGCTCCTTTCTGGTAACACTCCTTGAGGTGTTTGCTCGACCAGGGCTTACCTGTGTGCGGGTTGACATCAGCATGGTTAATGATGCGGAGTTCTACGGGGTCAATTCCTAACTCGTACGCTAACTCATCTAGTGCCGATTCTAACGCGAACGTACCTGGTGCTTCTCCAGGTGCCCGCATAAATGTCGCAGTCCCAGTGTTGACTCGAACCAAATTATGCGCCACTTCTAAGTTCGGGCAAGCATACAGTATTCGAGTCATTAACCCACACCCCTCAACATATTCACCAACTTCGGCAGTTTGCAATGTTGTTATATGCCGAATGGCGGTGAACTTTCCGTCTCTTGTTGCGCTTAGTGTAAGTTGTTGAATTGTACGGGGACGATGACCGCAAGATGTAAACATCTGCTGGCGCGTAACCATAAGTTTGACCGGACGACCTACTATACGCGCGGCGACTGCTGCTAAGATTGTGTGCCACCACGTATAACCTTTACAACCAAACCCACCGCCAACAAAGTGCGAAATGATACGAACGTTTTCGTTAGGGATGCCGAGTGTGTGTGCCACAACATTGCGTGCACGAATCACGCCCTGCGTCGCATCGTAGACTGTGAGTTGATTGCCGTTCCAAACAGCGATGGTAGCCGACGATTCGATTGGGTTGTGGTGTTCAATTGGGGTTGTGTAAGTCTGTGAAATCTTCACCTCGGCTTGGGCAAGTGCTTTGGCAACATCACCCCGTTGCACTTGCAGTTCTTCACCAAACAACTGTTCCGGTTGGTATGCCTTTGGTAATTCTTGTTCTATATTAACGGTTGGCTTCTCTTCCTCGTAAGTGACACGGACGAGCGAGGCGGCATATTTCGCTTGCTCCAACGTTTCGGCGACAACCACAGCGATATGTTGCCCGTCGTAAAACACTTTGTCTGATTGGAGTGGTACCAGGTTCTCACCGGGCTTGGGTGAGTTTCCTTCTGTTTGGTTGAGTTTTGGCGCGTTACGGTGGGTAATAACGGTTAGCACGCCTGGTGCTTTTTCTGCAACAGAAGTATCAATGTCTTTAATCCGACCTTTCGCAATGGTACTTTGGATCAGCACAGCATGAGCGATGTTGTCTTGCGGAATCTCTGCTGTATAACGAGCCGCACCCATGACTTTGAGCCGTCCGTCAACGCGGTTAATTGGCTTACCAACAACTTGCTCTGTTTCTTTTGGGGGGGAAATAACACCTGTCATGCTTGACCTCCTGACATTGCTGCTACCGTCTTGAGTGCTTCTTCTAAGGTCCGCTTTGCTAACTCAATTTTGAATTGATTGTGTCGATATGGTCTCGCTTCCCGCATTGCTGCATTTGCTGCTGCTGCGAAAGTCTCTTCTGTTGCTGGCGCGCTGACTAACACTTCTTCTGCTTCCAGAGAACGCCACGGTTTTGTTCCTACACCACCAAGAGCAATCCGGGCATTGCGAATCACTTCGCCATCTATTTCGAGTACCACAGCTGCGGATACCAGCGCAAAGGCGTAAGATGCTCTATCACGTACTTTTAGGTAGTGAGAACGCCAAGCAAATGGCATAGCTGGCAAATCAACTGCTGTAATAATCTCCCCGTGTTCCAGCACTGTTTCCAAATGCGGCGTATCACCAGGTAATAGGTGAAAATCGCTGATGGGAATGCTCCGCTCACCTGTTGCTCCCTGTGTCTGCACAACTGCATCAAGCGCCACAAGTGCAACACACATATCACTGGGGTGTGCGGCGATACAGCGATCGCTTGTGCCTAAGACTGCATGCATCCGGTTGAAACCTTGTAGGGCGGCGCAACCTGAACCAGGCTGACGTTTGTTGCAGGCAAAGGCTATGTCGTGAAAGTACGGGCAGCGTGTTCTCTGCATGAGATTTCCGCCGACAGTTGCCATGTTCCGCAGTTGAGCGCTGGCTCCCGCAAGAATAGCTTCTGACAGCACAGCATAGCGTTCTTGAACTATCGAATTATAAGCAACATCGCTGTTTCGTGCTGCCGCTCCTATACGAATACCACCGTCCTTGGTAACAATTTCTGTGGACGGGAGTTTGCGAATATCTACGAGTTGGCTTGGCGTATGCACGCCTTCCTTCATTAAATCAAGCATGTTGGTGCCACCTGCAATGAACATTGCCTGTGACTCGCGGCTTACTGTGGCGATCGCTTCATTTGAGTTAGCGGCGCGTACATAAGTAAATGGGTTCATCGGTTTTGCCTCCGTTATTTTGCTTGAGGTGCTGAGGCGTTCCCGTTCGAGTTTTGCTCGTTGTCACACACTTCACGAACTGCCGCAAGGATATTTGCGTAAGCACCACATCGGCAAATATTGCCGCTCATTTGTTCGCGAATCTCAGCATCAGTTTTCGCCTGTCCTTCTAAAAGCAGTCCTACAGCAGACATGATTTGTCCTGGAGTGCAGTAACCGCACTGAAAAGCATCGTGGTGGAGAAATGCCTCTTGGACTGGGTGCAAATCTTCACCCTCGGCTAAACCCTCAATTGTGGTAATTTGTTCCCCATCATATGAAACAGCCAGCGCCAAGCACGAGTTGATACGGTGTCCTTCAACAAGTATCGTACACGCACCGCACTGTCCGTGGTCACAGCCCTTTTTCGTACCGCTTAGTCCGATGTATTCCCGGAGGACATCGAGTAGTGTGACGCGTGGATCTATCTGCAAAGTGTGTTCTGCACCATTAATATACAGTGTCACCGGGATGGTGTCAGAAGGCGCACAAGAGGTAAGTTGCGAATCGACTGGAGGTATTTGGTCGAGTATTGAGACGCGCTCTGAAGTTGCTGTGTTTGTGTTCTCCATTGGTGTCTGTCCTTAAAGATAAATCCTTTGATTTTTTCAAAGTTTTAGTATGATTTTTAGCAATTTATAGCGCGGGGTTTTCAACCTACTTCTTATAAACTCTAGCTTGCAGCAACAGCCGATCTACTCAAATTTTCTTTTAAGCCAAAACCTCAGTCTTAAGGTAGATCCTCATTAGGCAATAACTCAGATTGAATAGAACAAACCGTGTATGCATACGGATAAATATTCATGAAGCGCGATGCCACTGGTAAGTTTGTGAACAATTGGGCCTCAGAAACGAAACAACGAGTTAGCGTATCTCTTACCAGTACAGCGTGGCGATCGCTCGATAAGGCAGCTCACAAGCGAGGAATTTCTCGTTCTGAAGTGATTGAACACTTTGCCCGCAGTCTAGAAAATGAACAACATCTTGATGCCAATGTTCAGACGGGCAATGCTCAAAATGCTTTGCCACAAGAATGCATCATTGAGCAACAGCACACTCAACTCATCGCTGCTCAAGAAGCTGAGCGCAAGGTGGCAATAATCCTTGAAAGCATTACGGATGCCTTTGTTGCCTTTGATCGCAATTGGCGCTACACCTACGTGAATCAAGCGGCGGCTGAAATTTTGCACAAAACGCCAGAACAACTGATTGGAAAACACGTTTGGAACGAGGTGTTTCCCGATCTGGTGGGTGGAGTAGCATATCAGGAAATGCATCGAGCAATGGCACAGCAGGTGCCAGTTTCCTGGGAAGAATTTGGGGAGCCTGTTCAGCGCCCTTTAGAAGTGAATGCCTATCCGTCTGCTGAGGGTATAGCGGTTTATTTTCGCGACATTAGTGAGCGCAAGCAGGCTGAGGCAGAACGGGAACGGTTGCTGCACGAACTGGAAACTGAACGTACTCGGTTTGAAGCGGTTTTGCGACAAATGCCTGCTGGTGTGATGATTGCCGATGCTGCAACTGGCAAATTGGTTCTCGCGAATGAACAAGCCAAAGAGATTGTTGGGTACGGCTATGAACAATTGCTGGAACTGAACGAGTACGATCGCATCGTTTCATACATTCCACTTCGTTCTGATGGTCAGCACTATACTCATGAAGACATGCCCTTGGGGCGATCGCTTCAAACAGGTGAAGTGGTTTCTAATGAAGAAATGGAGCTACACCGGGAAGACGGTAACCGCATTTTCATCAATTTGAACTCAGCACCAATTTTAGATAACCGGGGGCGGATTGTTGCAGCTGTTGTCGTTTTTCAGGATGTCACTGAGCGCAAAGTTGTAGAGCAAGCGTTACGTGAAAGTGAATCTCGGCTACGAGGTTTAGTTGATGCGAATCTCATTGGCATTATTCTTGGCGATTTTCAAGGCAATATTTTAGAAGTCAACGACGCTTGGCTAGCTACTTTGGGTTATACACGCCAAGAAGTTTTATCTGGAGCTGTAAACTTCCTTGAAATTACCCCACCGGAATTTCGGCACTTAGACGAGCAAGCAATGGCACAGATGAAGCAAGTCGGTAGCCATGCGCCGTTTGAAAAAGAATACATTCGTAAAGACGGCACTCGTGTCCCGGTCTTGATTGGAACTGCCTACCTGGGAGGAGCAGACGATATAGGAATAGGATTTTTAATTGACTTGACAGAGCGCAAACGATTGGAATCAGAACTGCGACAGCGAGAGCAACAGTTTAAAATGGTGGCGGAAAATGCCCCAGATATTATTAGCCGAATGGATGCAGAGTTTCGCCACCTTTATGTCAGCCCTTGTGTAGAACTGGCAACGGGGATTCCATCAGAGCAATTTATTGGTAAGACCAATGCCCAGCTAGGAATGTCAGAAGACATCAACAGCATTTGGGATGACAGTTTGCGGCAGGTTTTTGGAACAGGTCAGGAACAGATTATTGAATTTCGTTTTCCGACTCCAAAAGGTCTTCGATGGTATCAATCGCGTATCGTCCCTGAATTTGCAAGTGATGGTTCTGTTGAAACGGTACTGAGTATTGCTCGCGATGTTACCGATTACAAACAGGTTGAGCGGGCATTACGAGAGAGTGAAGAGCGTCTGCGGCTGGCACTTGCAGCAGCACAGATGGTTGGATGGGATATGGATTTAATCACAAATCATGTGGTGTGTTCTCCGAATGCGCTAGAAGTTTGGGGCGTTCAAGAAGGCACGGCAGAAGAGTTTTTTGCGGTTATTCATCCAGATGATCGACAACGGATAATACAAGCGGCGCAACGGGCGATTGCTGGAGAACTGTCCTACAAGCAGGAGTACCGGGTGATTGCTCCAAACGGCATTGTCCGCTGGCTCAACAGCGTGGGACGAGTTTATCTCGATGCGACTGGACGGGGAGTTCGCATAATTGGCGTTTCCGTCGATATTACAGAGCGCAAACAAATTGAAGCACAGCGCGATCGCCTTTTAGAACGAGAACAGGCTGCCCGTCGATCAGCAGAAACTGAACGCAAGCGGTTGCATGATATCCTGATGCAGTTCCCTGCCATGATTGGAATTGTGACAGGTCCGGATCTTGTCTATGAATTTGCTAATCCAACCTATCTGCAAGTGGCTGGGCGGACTCGAGACATTATCGGTAAATCGATGCGCGATGTTTTCCCAGAGCTAGAGGGGCAAATTTACTTTGACGTGGTCGAGGAAGTTTACCGGACGGGAGAAACGTTCATTCGGGATGAGTCGCCCGCTTACTGGGATCGCAACGGCGATGGTGTGTTGGAAGAGGCATTTTTCAACTGCGTCTTTCCGGCTTGGCGGGATGCTGAGGGAACAATTCAAGGAGTTTTGATTTATAACATTGAAGTCACCGAACAAGTACGAGCAAGGCAACAAATTCAGCAACTGCTCGAAAATCTTCAACAGAAGGAGAGACAACAGCAATTCCTGCTTGAATTAAACGACGCGATTCGTGCCATTCAAGATCCGAAAGAAATCATGTGGCAGGTTGTTCGTGCGACAGGACAACACTTCCAAGTGACTCGCTGTACCTACGGTGAAATTGATTCCACGCAGGAATACGTCATCGTCGATCGCGATTTTTGCAATGGTGTCATCAGCGTGGCTGGTAGTCACCACATGGATTCCTTTGGTTCTGAAATTATTGCCGAGTTGAAGCAGGGCAAAACAATCGTTGTCGATGATGTTGATGCAGATCCACGCACGCGCGGATCTGCGGCGGCTGCTTTTGATGCCATTCAAACAAAATCTCTGTTGTGTGTTCCCTTGGTGAAAGAAGGGCGATTTGTAGCATTGTTTGTATTGCACCATGTTTCCCCTCGTCAATGGACACAAGAGGATGTGGCGCTGATGGAGCGAATTGCTCAAAAAACCTGGCTAGCCGTGGAGCGATCGCGCGCAGAAGAGGCACTGCGCGAAAGTGAGGCGCACCTGCAACTGGCGGTGAAAGTTGGACGCATGGGCACATGGGATTGGGATATGCAAACTGGCGCACTGCTTTGGTCGGAAGGACACTTCACGGTGCTAGGTCTGCAACCGAATGAGTGTGAACCTAGCCACGAGGTTTGGGCAAGTCGGATTCATCCGGATGACTTAACACAAGCCGAAGCAAAATTTGAGCAAGCCATGCAAGGCTTGAAGGAGTATCACCACGAATATCGCCTGCGTTGGTCGGATGGCTCGATTCATTGGGTAGAAGTGAGAGGAAAATTTACTTACGATTCTGAGGGAAATCCTAAACACTCGATTGGTGTTGTCATTGACATCACAGAGCGCAAGCAAGTTGAACAAGAACGGGAACAGTTGCTAGAGCGAGAACGAATTGCCCGTGTTCAAGTCGAAGCCGCGCAACGCCAACTGACAACCATTTTTGAAACTTCTCCGCTGGGAATTGCTTTGTTAGATAGCGAGCAGCGATTTATTGCCATTAATGAAGCATTAGCCCAAATCAACGGATTAACCCGCGAACAACACTTAGGGCATTCAATTGCCGAACTGTTTGGTCAATCAGATCCACAGCTAGTTGAAGTATTTCATGAAATTTACACCACAGGTAATCCCTTTATCTCACCTAGCTTTGCGGTGAATGTTCCAGGACGCAGCGATCGCACTCCCGGTTACTACAACGTTTACTATTTGCCAACAACGAACTCAAACCATCAGGTAGAAGAGGTTTTAGTGTATGTTGTAGACGTGACAGAGCAAGTACGGTTAGAGCGTGCTCAACACTTTCTTTCGGAGGCGAGCGCAGTTCTTGCCTCTTCGCTCGATTATCAAACCACCCTGGAGCGAGTGGCACAGCTTGCAGTACCTGCATTGGCAGATTGGTGTACAGTGCATATGGTTGAAGAAGATGGTTCAATCGAGCAAATTGCCGTAGCTCACACCGACCCTGCCAAACTCGAATGGGCGCACCAAATCAGAGATAAATATCCCCTCAATCCCGATGATCCTCGCGGCGCTGCATTGACATTGCGAACTGGGCAATCAGATTTGTTAGCGGATATTCCAGATGAATTGCTCGTACAAGCAGCCCGTGATCCAGAACATTTAGAAATTTTGCGCCAGGTTGGGTTCAAATCTGTGATGAGTGTGCCACTACGAACCCAAACGCGAATTCTAGGTGTCATTTCCTTTGTCTCAGCTGAGTCTGGACTACAATACGATTCAATCGATTTGCAACTTGCAGAGGAACTGGCTCACCGTGCTTCTTTAGCGATTGATAATGCTCAATTGTACCGGGTCGCTCAACGCGCTCGCGCCAAAGCAGAAGCCGCTAACCGAGTTAAAGACGAATTTCTCGCGGTGCTATCCCATGAATTGCGATCGCCTCTTAATCCGATTCTGGGCTGGACAAAAATACTGCGAAGTAAGCGGCTAGACCCCACAAAAGTTGACCAAGCCTTAGAAACAATCGAGCGCAACGCCAAGCTGCAAGCGCAACTGATTGAGGATTTGTTGGATGTCTCGCGCATCCTGCAAGGAAAAATGACGTTAAACGTTGCGATCGTCAATTTAGCTGCAACAATAGAAGCAGCACTAGAAACGGTACGACTGGCAGCAGAAGCCAAGAACATTCAAATCCAGACCACACTCAACCCAATTTCAGGAACCGTTTCAGGCGATGCGAACCGGTTACAACAGGTTGTCTGGAACCTCCTTTCTAATGCCGTGAAGTTCACACCATCTAGAGGACGAGTCGAGGTACGACTCGAGCAAGTTGGCACGTATGCTCAGATTCAAGTCAAAGACACAGGAATTGGCATCAGCCCAGAGTTTTTGCCTTATGTGTTTGAATACTTCCGGCAAGAAGATGGCACAACAACACGAAAATTCGGCGGGCTGGGATTAGGGCTGGCGATCGTCCGCCATTTTACTGAACTGCATGGAGGAACCGTTCAGGCAGATAGTCCGGGACAAAATTTAGGGGCAACATTCACCGTCCAGCTACCGTTAAACGTCGTTGAGCAGAAGTTATCTTCTTGTAATGACAGCCAGAAAGAAAGTGTAACAGACCTAACCGGTATTCAGATCTTGGTTGTGGATGATGATGCGGATATGCGGGAGCTGGCAGCATTCATCCTGACGCAATCCGGCGCACAAGTGACGACAGCTGCTTCGGGAGCACAAGCATTAACCCTGTTGAATCAGTGTGTTCCCGATTTGCTACTGTGTGACATTGGTATGCCATCCATGGATGGCTATTCTGTGATTCGGCAAATCAGAAAATGGTCAGCCCGACAGGGAGGAAGTATTAAAGCGATCGCCCTCACTGCTTATGCGGGAGAAATAAACCAGCAACAAGCCTTAGCTGCTGGATTTCAAATGCATATCTCCAAGCCTGTTGAACCAGAGCAGTTAGTGCAAGCAATTGTCCAATTGGTTCATCCCATCAGGCGAAGCAAATTATTGAAGCCTTGATTTTTCCGTTAGCTATTCTCATAAATTTATAACTATTGACAATCCTCTCCCTCGTTCCCAGGTTTTGCCTGGGAATGCTTTTTTGGAGGCTCCTGCCTCCTCTAAATACGAGAGGCAAGAGCCTAGGAATGACGGCGTTCCCAGGCTCCTGCCTGGGAAGAGCAGATCTGCGGAGGAATCCTATATATATAGGGGTTCTTGCTTGAGTGCAATACAAATTTTGTGGGGTGGGATTGGCACCATTGGTGTCAACTTAAGGTGAAAGCGCTCGTTTGCAATGCTTTGAGAGATTGCCTTGTTCCCAGTCAGAGACTCGGAATACCATTGGGAGACTCTGCCTGCTTTAAAAGCGGCAGAGCCGCTTCAAGGGCATTTCCAGGTGAAACCTGGAAACGAGATTAAAGACAGGGTTTTGGCTTAAATTGACACCAATGGATTGGCACCCGCCCAGATATAGGACGGGCAGGATGCCCATCCCACAAGAATTAAGAACTGTGTTCTTTTCAATTGAGAACTGCTATAAATTCCGCACTTTAACGTTATCTACCACTTAAAAGCAACTTCTTCATAATTTTTCAATAGTATTTTTGCTAAAATTGATATAATTGCTCAAACATTTAATTTGCCTCTTAAAAAGTCAGGAGAAAGAAAGAGAAAACTTTCTGTTAGAGCCTGTCTAAGCTCTTTTCAGTGATATTATTAGCTTCACCGAAAGTTGAATTTTAAATTTTCATTTTTTAATTGCAGTAGCAAGTTTAAAATGGAAGTAGAAAAACTTTTTACTCGCTCCAATCTTTTTCTTAAACCTGTGTTCAACAACATTTGCTTATGAACTTCTCGTCAGCGCGGCAATATTTTGACCAAGAAATCCAGCAGCCTGATGAGCATATTGACTTAGCAAAGGCAGCTTTATATATTGCACAAGAAGAATACCCTAACATCGACACAGAAGAATACCTCAATGCCTTTGATACAATGGCTTTGGAGCTACAAGAACGCTTGCCTTCCCAGAGGTATCCTCTGCGAGTTATTCAAAGTATCAATCAGTATCTCTACGATGACTTGGGATTTGCTGGCAATGTGGAAGATTACTATGATCCGCGTAACAGCTACTTAAATGATGTCATTGAACGTCGATTGGGAATTCCTATTACCTTGGCACTGGTTTACTTGGAGGTTGCCCGAAGAATAGACTTTCCTATGGTAGGGGTAGGAATGCCAGGACATTTCGTGATTCGCCCAGACATTGCGGATACAGAAATTTTCATTGATGCGTTCAATGGCGGCGAGATTCTGTTTCCTCAAGATTGCCAAGAACGGCTGAGTCAATTTTATCAACAACCCGTGCAGCTACAACCGGAATTTTTAGCAACAGTGAGTAAGAAGCAAATTTTGGCACGGATGTTGGCGAATCTGAAATATATTTACTTGAATCAACAGGAGTTGGAAAAAGCTCTAGCAGCGGTTGAACGGATTTTACTGCTGTTTCCTGGTGCGTCACTAGAATTGCGCGATCGCGGTCTTTTATGCTATGAACTTGGTCTATCTGATCAAGCTGCTAACGACTTGGAAGCTTATCTGGCAAAAGCTCCCCATGCTCAAGATGCTGCTACGATTCGGCAGATACTGACTCTGCTGGGGAGGATGAGTTAAATCACAACTATCAAGATATAGCGGGAGGGTGAGAACCCCTACCTTTTAATCCGGGGATGAAACCCGACTCGACGGGTTTTAACCCGGCGTTTCTTTTTCTTTCCGGAATCCTCTACAAAATAGCGTATAATTTCGTAGGCGGTGATGAAACAGTGTTGACTCTAACTTACGAGTACAAAGCAATACCCACTTTGGAGCAAATCCAGCAGATTGAGCATACTTTAACGGTGTGTCGTAAAGTCTGGAATTTTGCTCTACGAGAACGCAAAGATTGGCTTAATTCTCGTAAGTGCGCTGTTAACGCTTGTTCCATTGTTTCTGAATACATTACACCAATAGACACGCCCTACCCCAATTACTACGAGCAAGCCAATTCATTGACTCGTGAAGACAGCAGAATTTTCGGAACTTAAAACTGTTAATGCTCAAGTATTGCAGCAAGTTCTGAGGAAATTGGAAACCGCTTTTGTGGATATGAGTCGGAAAAAGATGGGTTTTCCGCGATTTAAGAACAAATACCGAATGCGGTCGTTCGTGTATCCACAACTAGGGAAAGGTCAGATTCTTAAAGGCAACCAGATTAAGCTGCCACAATTGGGGTGGATGGAATACCTCAAGTCTCGTGAAATACCCGATGGGTTCAAAGTGAAACAGGTTCGGGTTGTTCGCAAGGGGTAAACTAAATCTACTTAAACCTATGTAATAAGCAGAAGTGTCTTAAATTGCTGGTTTCAACCGTACTGGTTACTGCTTTTAGAGCGTTGTCGTTCAATCGGTTATGAACTTCCAGCCATCGGCGCTTAACCGTACCCGCTACCCCTGCGGGTGATACTGTGCTTCAAGTTTGAGTACGTTTGCTTTAAACTTAGGTAAGAGCCACCCAAGGTTAAGAGCATCGGTAACAGACTTACCAATAGAAGCCAAGTACTGCACAGTCCGAGTTAATAACTCAGATTCAACGTCACCTGACCTCATGAATCGGGTGATGTTGTTGTCAGTGCCTCGAATGCGGATATTTCTTGCCGCATTCAGATCAGCTTGTATCACGTCCCCCGTATAACGGATAAAGCGATCCCCCTCTCGACGACCTAAAAGCGTCCCGCTTTGGTGATCAACTTGCGACGTGTAAGCAGGATTTACCGAAAAAATGGGTCTAAAGCCCCGTCCTTCGTTTGACGGCTTTTTCTTTGTCTTCAGACTTCTGATGAGTTCTCTTAATACATCAGTTTTTGTTCTGCCAACTTCGGAGCAGTAGTCTTCAAGAATTTGAAGTTCATACTCTTCTACTCTAAAATAAGCATCGTTTCTTCATATTATTGTACAGCTTTATTGTGTACAATAGTAGCATGAGAACACTACGATTTAAGTTGTACTCACACAAACGAAATAAACACCTCAAGCGAATGATTAACGCTTCTGGGATGATTTATAACCATTGCATTGCTCTGCATCGTCGGTACTACAAGATGTGGGGTAAGCATTTGAATTGTGCTCTACTTCAATCTCATATTGCCAAATTGCGGAAGCGTAACCCGTTCTGGCAATTAGTGGGTTCTCAAGCAGTACAGGATATCTGTCAACGCATCGAGAAAGCATACCAGTTATTTTTTAAACACAGCAAAAAAGGAGTTAAACCGCCGGGATTCAAGAAGGTCAAGAAGTATAAATCATTCACCCTAAAGCAAGCAGGATACAAGTTTCTAAGTGGTAATCGAGTTAAGGTTGGGAACAGAGTTTATCAATTTTGGAAATCTAGGGAGATAGAGGGGACAGTCAAAACTCTAACCATTAAACGCACACCGCTCTTGTGAATTGTTTATGGATGTCGTGGTTGACGATGTACCTGAACCAGAAATCAAATTCACGACTGGTAGAATAGCGGGATTTGATTTTGGTTTAAAGACATTCCTCACCTGTTCTGACGGCTCCAGTATTGAATCTCCTCAATTTCTTAAACAGTCTCTCAACACCATTAAGAAAGCGAGTAAACAACATTCCAAAAAGCTAAAAGGGTCGTCCAATCGAGAACGGGCTAGAAAGAATTTAGTACGCAAGCATGAGGATATTTGTAATGCCAGACGTGATAGGTGAGTGGAAGTTAGCACACGACTTAACTAATAAGTTTGATGTGCTATGTTTTGAAACACTCAATCTTAAAGGGATGCAACGTCTTTGGGGACGAAAAATCTCAGACCTAGCCTTTGGGGAATTTCTACAAATTCTAGAGTGGATTGCCAAAAATATTGGCAAGCAGGTCATATTTATAGATCAATGGTATCCGTCTAGCAAGACTTGTTCTAATTGTGGACACGTTCTAGAAAAACTGGATTTGTCTATAAGAGAGTGGCGTTGTCCATCCTGTGAGTCGGTGAACGGGAGGGACGAGAACGCAGCGCGCGAATATTTGTGCAGTTGGGGCATCAACTGTTGGGTTAGGCGATGTAAGACGGGCTGTGCCTGCAATTGCTGTTTGAGCCTAGAATCCCCGTCCCTTTTAGGGCGGGGAGTATGTCAATACTGATAGAGTAGATCCTGTCTCCAACGAGATTTTCTCAATTGAAGCTTGTAATTCACCTTTCATCCATTGGTTCAGCTTGCGGTTGATGTGCTTGGCTTGTTGCTTTCCCGTCAGGGGTTGGGTGAGGTCTTCGCAAAAGATTTCAACGGCTGTTGTGATGCTCCGTCTCAAATCAAAGCGAATAAAATTCTGTATGGTCGCTTTTTCTCGGTGTAAGCGACGTGATTTTACCTTGTGCCCTAGGTTGTTTTTAAGGATAGTTGCAGATTTAGATGGCTTGCTTTGTGCGTGGGCAAATAACCTGTAGCGATTGCAGTTGGTGTGAGTAATGCGATTAGTTTTCGCTGTGAGTAGTTTACCCAATCCCGAAGCAATTTTAGTGCCATCACAGGTGTAAAAGCCTTCTGTGTAACCCTTGTCAATGCCTAGTTTTTGAGTTGGTAACCCGTGTGGTAATACTAGAGGTTTGCTGCGAGTGCAGTGAATTTCTAGAGTGCCTAATGTAGTGCGAATGAGCCGAATTTGACCTTTAATTATGTGGCGACAACGCAATTTTAGAGTGATGCGTTTACCTTTAATTAATCCTGCAACTTCTAGTTGTATCGTGTTTCTGGTCAATCGCTTACAGGAATATCCCCCACCTTGATACACGATTTGATTTCTAACAAACGTGTACCCTTTGAGGTATTGCTTCCTAAATTGACGATGCAGCCAGTTGTCAGCAGTTGGGTTAGTTTTGAGTAAATTTATTAGTCGTTTGCGTTGTGAATCGTCTTTAGCTCTGCGGTAAATATCACGAATTAAGAAAGTTTTAGCCGCTTCCTGTTGTGCTACGACGCTGAAATGGTGTTTGTTGAAGACATTGATTTCCGCACTTGGGCAAAAGGGATGTTGGGTAAACACACTTTAGATGCAGGGTTTGGGCAGTTTGTTTCCATTCTGCAATGGGTGTGTTGGAAACGCGGTGTGTATTTTAACAAAGTGGAAAAAGATTACACCGGGCTTCGCCCCGCTTCGCTAACGCAAGTCTGTCCACAATGTGATACTCACACTGGAAAGAAAGAATTGAAAGACAGGATTCATTCTTGTCAGTCATGCGGTTACACTACACATCGTGATGTGGCAGCTGCACAAGTGATCCGAAATAGAGGGATCTCGGCGCTGGGACGCAGCGTGGAAGAAAATGCTTGTGGAGACGGTCTGACGGGGACTGGCAACAGTCTAGTTAAGAGTCGAAGAAGCAGCGAAGTTGCGGTGGAGAGGCATCTGTTCAGAGTGCCTCGTAACATCCTTTGAGAATCACCGTGGCTGTCTTCCCGGTGAGTACGTCAACCAAGTTGCTGTACTTGCTCTGCAACACGCTTGAGGCGTTGCAGTTGAGCTTGCATATCTTCTTTTGTCCAATTTTGGGCAAACGTTTGGAAACCCCAACTCACCAAAGGGTTGGGAATCTCGAATTCAAAGCGGTTAACAAGACGGGTTCCTTTGTCTATCGGTTGACATTCCCAAGTATCGCGCCCTTTAAAAAAACCTTGGAACTCCCACACAACCAAACCCGGCTGTCTTTCCACGACGGTGCTATTCAATGTAGGTTTGATAACTGGTATTTGAATCACGAATCGACTTTTACTACCGACATCAGTACTCCATGTGCCCACAGGTTCGCAACGCAAAACAGGGTTTAGCCAGCGATGCATGAGAGCTTGTTCGGTAATACAGCGCTCCACTACTGCCGCTGTAGCATTAATTTGAATCGATTGTTCAAAAACTTGAGACATTGCGCATCTTTCTTGCTATGGCTGCACCTAGAGTAACGCAAAATGACTTTAATATAGCAGATTTAAACAATACGACAAATAACCTATAGATTGAAATTTTTATGATGAATTATCTATGATTCTAAAGTTTCTTGTTTATAAAACGACATAAGAAATAACAACAAAAAAATTAAAAAAAACTCTAGATATCATCTTTGTTTGATAAATTTACTGGTAAATTTATAGACAAAACACTGATAAAATTACCGGAATGTAGGATTATCAGGGTAATCCACATCAGAAGCATCTAAGGTGTTTTCTGCGATAACACTCAACTTTAATTCTGAACAACCATGAACACAACTTGGCAAGGAATATCCGAGGTGATAGAGGTTGGTTTGTCAGTGAAGGTGCAGCAATTTTTGGCACAATCACCAACGTTTCCATCGGAACAAGCCGATACAGTCAATTACCTACAAGGAACTTTACAACAGGTGGTTCAGTTTATGCCCCGTTTGCTGGGTGCAGTCTTAATTTTGTTAATTGGCTGGGTCATTGCTGCTGTAGCAGCTGCTGTCACGCGTTCCCTCCTCAATCGCACCAACATAGACAACCGCATTGCTTCAGGGATAACTGGTGGTGCGGATGTTCCCCAGATAGAGAAAATTCTCTCCAGCTTAGTCTTTTGGGGCATCCTGCTTTTAACAATAGTTGCCGTTTTAGATACCCTACAACTTAGGGTAGCTTCTCAGCCGCTGAACACTTTTCTCAATCAGATTGGTGACTTCTTACCTAGATTTGTGGGTGCAGTGGTTATCCTAGGAATTGCCTGGTTGGTGGCTACCTTAGTCAGGCTGATAACCGTACGCGGACTGCGGGCGTTGCGCATAGATGAACGATTAAATACACCACAAGACGATACTCCTAGTCTCAATCAATTGTCTGTCAGTGAGACTATTGGCAATGCTTTGTACTGGTTTATCTTTTTAGTCTTTCTCATCCCGTTGCTTGATAGCCTAGGGTTAAACCAGGCATTACTACCGGTACAAGTTCTTGTCACACAGATTATCTCAATTCTGCCCAATATCTTGGGTGCGGCATTAATTGCTGTAGTTGGCTGGTTTATAGCTAACGTAGTGCGTCGGATAGTCACAAACTTACTGGCGACAACAGGAATTGACAATTTGGGAAGGCAATTTGGACTCAGTGGAACATCAGGAACGCAATCCCTATCGACCATTATTGGCACAATTGTCTATGTCTTGATTTTGATTCCTGTCGCAATTGCGGCACTCAATCAGCTGCAAATCGAGGCAATTTCCGTGCCGGCAATCTCGATGCTGCAACAGATTCTTAATGTAGTGCCGGCTATCTTTACAGCGATCGCTATTTTGATTATTGCCTATTTCGTTGGGCGATTTGTGGCGGAACTCGTAACCAGTATCCTCACAAGTATAGGCTTTAACAATATTTTCTCTGCTTTGGGTCTGCAAGCACCAACCAGAAGAGTTGTGATTCCACAAGAACCAACAGCACCCTCAGTTACAACCCGCACGCCATCGCAAATTGTCGGCATTATCGTCCTAGTCGGCATTATGCTGTTTGCAACTTTGGCGGCGGTTAATATTTTGAATATTCCGGCGTTGACAGCACTGGTTAGTGGCATTGTGATCGTGTTGGGGCGGATTTTGTCTGGATTAGTGGTATTTGCTGTTGGTTTGTATCTAGCAAATCTTGCCTTCAACATCATTACCAGTTCAGGCGATCGCCAAGCACGGATTTTAGGACAGATAGCCCGGATTGCGATCATTGCCCTCGTATCTGCAATGGCGCTGCAACAAATTGGTGTTGCCAGTGATATTGTGAATTTAGCTTTTGGACTTTTAGTTGGGGCGATCGCAGTTGCTATTGCCTTGTCCTTTGGATTGGGCACTCGCGATATTGCCAGAACCCAAGTCCAAGAATGGCTTGACTCTTTCAAAAGAAAAAGTTAAGTAAACAAATTGCCTTGAAGACTGAGAGAGGACACAGAGAAAGTCAAAAGTTAAAAGAATTTCTAACTTTTGACTTTTCGTCATCTTACAGCTATTTTCAGTTAATTGAACTACAGATTTTCGTAGGGGTAAAGGCTAGCCGTGCCTTTACCCCGTGGTTTATTTACTTGAAAAGCGCTCTCCAGAAAAAAACATTGCGTTTCCCAATATCACAACCTGTTCTATAACAAAGAAAGTTGAGTCGCTGAATTATTGATTACATAAGCAACTGGCTTGTTAGTTTTTCTTACCTTACCCTCTACAACAGCCCTGTTTAACCAATCCTCCAACTGTGATTGTCTGACATTCAAAGATTTGGCAAGAGATTTTGCATCTATTGGTTGTTGTAAATGATTGAGGATGAAAGGTAAAACAGCTTCATAAATGTCTTTTGGACTATATAAAACTTCTTGTGGGTGAGGATTTACGATTTCACTTTCTGAAGGTTCATGCGTGAGAGTCTCTGCAGTTTCTTGAGGTGTCGTTTTGATTTCAGCAGTCTGTACCGATTCAACACAAGATGCAGCTGTTGCCAAAAGTTCTCTCAACGAATCATTCCAAGGTTCAACTGGAAAAGATTTTGCTCCCAGATTGTATAGTTGTTGATTACCTTCCAATACATTTGGATGCATGCGTACAAAAACTGGGATATCCTTGAACCTTTGGAGAACTTCCGCAGCACCCGCCCAAGTACCACCCTTACCCACCGACGAACTGACGACAAGGGCATAATCAGCAAAAGCATAGATATATTTGTTTCGCCCCATTGCATTACCAGTATTGAAACCTGCATCAGGATCGTAACTAGAAACCAACAGAAGTCTGCCCTCTCTGATGTTGGAACGATACTTGCTATTAACCGCCGCCTTACTCAAACTATCCGCCAGCACACCAAGAGCTGTTCCCCCAGCATCCAATACCCCCAACATTGCTGCTTGATCAACTCCCCGCGCACCACCAGATATCACCTGTATTTCTTGTGCTGCACAAGTTTGCGCCACTCTTTGAGTATAGCCAAGCCCCTCTTCATCCACATCCCGAGAACCGACAATTGCTAATCCTCCTGTAGAAATCAGTTCGATATTGCCAACTCCGTAGAGAATTGCTGGTGCTAAATGTCTCAGTCTTTGCTTGAGGCGCTTGGGATAGTTCGTGTCACTTCGTCCCAACACCCACAGTCCCTGATTTGTCCACTTCTCAACTGCTAAACTCAGCATTGCACCCCTTTCTAGTAAAGCTACCAACCTGTTGGGGCTCACTTTACTATCAGTTATTTCTTGTAACTGTTGCTTTGCTGTAGTCTCAAGTAAATCTGCTGGGCGCATCTGATTTTCCCGCAACCAGTCAGCTAAAAAATTATACTCACTCAGGGTTAGGGGTTGAGGTTCAAGTTGACGATTTTGTCCAAAGCTAGCACACAACAGCAAAATGGCTTGAGTATCTGGCGGTAGCACATGATTTAACATGATTTTCTAATCACCTTGACTGAATGTATTAAGTGCTAATGCCACAGGGTAAACCAATCCACAACCAGCACGACGCAAAAGTGCCGCAACTACAGTCAAAGTCCAACGGGAATCAACGATATCATCAACTAAGAAAACAGAATTGTTCATTCCTTTCCAAGAGTCAACCGCAAAGGCATTATCCAAATTATTAGCTTGTTGGTAACTGTTGCTCATATTTTTTTGTAACTCAGTTGCGCGAATTTTTCGCACAATTGGCATAAAGGGTATGCCTAATTTATCAGCGAGCCGTTGAGCAAAATTCGGCACAAGTTCCGGACGATTCAATGAGGGGACACAAGTTACCCACGAGGGAAAGGGCTGCGGTTGCCAACGTTGAATCATTTCAAAAGTCCCCTGTACGAGTGCATCGTCAAAATGATTATCTTGATATTTCCCTTGTTTGACTAATTCTCCCCAACCTGCATCACCCCATAGAGATAATGCTCTTCCCTCCTCTGCTTTTAATTTATTCTGAATGTTGCCAGAAAAGCCATAATTTGGCAACGCTTGTGCAGCCCATCTTTTGCGTGGTTCAATGATTTGGTCAGTACGACGTAAATACTGAATTGCTTGATTGACAAGCTGTATTGAGCAGGTTTCAGGTAATAAAGGTTTGCCCAAACACACGGCACATTTGCCACAAGCAGTTGGATTTGGATCATCTAACTCTGCCGCCAAAAAAGACATCAGGCATTGTTGGCTATGCATATATTCCAACATCCTAGCTTGTTCTTGACGCCGGATTTGTATGATTTTTTCAATCTTTTCTGCGTCGGGTTGATAATTGACTGCTGTAGCATACCATTTTGAATCTTGCTTAATAACAGGAGCAGGAGATTCCAACGACAGCAGTTTCAAAACTTTATCAATTTGCCCTCTAGAAAGATTAAGTTTTTGTTCCAATTGTGGAATAGAAAGACCATCTTCTGCTTGATTGAGAACATTTAAAACTTGGTGTGTATGGACTTGTGGTGGGAAAGCAGTCCTGATAAAGTAGTTGGTAATTTCATCGTCCTCATCACCGCTCAGAAGAATTCCGTATGCTTGGTCTACTGCTCTACCGGCTCGTCCTACTTGCTGATAATAGTGTACAACAGAACCAGGGCGTTGATAATGAATAACAAATCCTAAATCTGGTTTATCAAAACCCATTCCTAAAGCTGTCGTTGCCACTAATGCTTTGATTTTGTTTTTGAGAAGTTGGTCTTCTAATGCCTCACGAGCATCACTGTCTAACTCGCTATGGTAAGCTTTAGCATTAATACCTTGAGTTCTTAACCACTCAGCAACTCGGTCAGCATCTCTAACAGTTAATGCGTAAATAATACCACTCCCAGGTAATTTAGGAAGATGTTCTGCTAACCATGCCATTCTTGCTGCTGGACTCGGTATATAAATATTTTGCAAATGCAAACTTTTTCTGGTTAAAGCACCTCTTGACACACGCAATCTTTGTCCCAACTGAGTGATAATATCTTCAACCACTCGATTATTCGCTGTAGCGGTTGTGGCAAGGGCTGGGATATTTTGAGGCAGCGCTTGTAAAATTCTCACAATTCGCCGATAATCAGGGCGAAAATCATGTCCCCAGTCGGATATACAGTGGGCTTCATCAACGACAAATAAACCTATTCTTTGAGATATGGGTAAAAGAATTTTTCTTTGAAATTCGTCGTTAGCCAATCTTTCTGGAGAAATGAGCAGGATGTCTACTTTTCCTGTTAGCAATTGGGTTTGTACAAGTTCCCACTCATTTGTATTGCTGGAGTTAATTGTAACGGCTTGTACACCAATTCGTTGTGCCGCTGCAATTTGGTTTCGCATCAGAGCAAGTAATGGTGAAATCAAAAGAGTACAACCAGCACCTTCGTCTCGTAACAAGCGCGTTGCTAAAAAATAAACTAGACTTTTGCCCCAACCAGTGCGTTGGACGACAAGTAAACGCGATCGCCTCTCAATTATCTCTTCAATTGCTTCCCATTGTCCAACGCGAAAATCAGCTGTCGGGTTATCCAGCGCCTGACGT
The DNA here is from genome assembly GCF_963872035.1 of Scytonema sp. HK-05. Classification (NCBI taxonomy): domain Bacteria; kingdom Bacillati; phylum Cyanobacteriota; class Cyanophyceae; order Nostocales; family Scytonemataceae; genus Scytonema; species Scytonema sp. HK-05. The sequence continues at coordinate 90,463 of NZ_CAWMYC010000092.1, read as the reverse complement.
AGAAGTAATAGCGCTTGTTGTTGAAGTTTTGTTGCCATAGATACACAGTGCCTGATTGTTTCTTCTGTTTTATCATTGGAAATAACCAGCACCAATCTCTTGAACTGCTAGCTTTTAAGCTAATTAGCGTTAAAGTAAGTATTCTATAGCGATTCTGGTGTTGCGTACACTACGGGTAGGGCACAGCATTGCTGTGCCCTACCATCTTCCTGTATTGCATTCAATTGAAAAAGGCTATATTGCCTTGGTAACATCTTCGTTGCTTTTCCCCCAAGTTCCAAGACTTGATTTCGGATAAATTTCTATAATACTCTGCGTTAGTCAAGAAGACTACGATTAATTGATAAAATTACCGTATTTTAGTTTTGAAGGGTGACAACCGCACTTACAGCAGTTTTCACGTATTTGAACCACACTGTAAGGGCACAGCATTGCTGTGCCCCTACGGCAAATGTGATCTATTTACCTGAAAATAGCTGTAAAAAGAGCATAGTTTGGATGAAACAGGAATTTCTCCTTATCAGGTTACATGCACATTCGACCAGGGGACAGCAGCGCTTTGCACTTCCCACGGGTTTGAGGTCCCCCACCACCTCGCTCTAGGGTGGTTTTTGTTTCGCCACTGGGATTGCCCATCTTTCCCTATGTTTGCAACCAACCATCAATCAAGCATAGAGCGGGTTTCTGCTGCCTGCTGGATCATACCTAGCCGCTGGAAACCATCTATAGCCTTTTTTGCCCATTCATAACTTTTCTCTAAATTTCCCCTAGCTTTCTCTAAGCTAGCAAAACAGCGTTGGTAGTCAGCAGTGAGGCGTTTGTCTTTATTTCGTTCTGCTACAGCTAAACCCATATTCAAGAGTTTTTCAGCCTCGTCCAGTTCAGCTTGCTTTATTGCAATATTAGCTAGTCTGTTTTGAGCATAGCTGGCTCTACGCTGCCAACCAATTTCCTCTGCCTGTGTTTTTACTTGTTGATAAAGTGTTTTAGCTTGGTCATAATGACCTTTTAAATACTGAATTTCTGCTGTGTAGTAAGCAATAGTACTTGAATAACGGATAAGATCTTTCTCTTCCAGATGAGCATTTCTTAAAAGGTCTTCCTTAATGTTCAGCCAGTTGTGGGCATCTTCATATAGTCCTTGGCGAATGCGTAGCGCAGCAAAACTTTTAGCTAAGTAATCTTGAACACTGAAGTCGGCATACTCGCGCCTATTCCATGCTTCGTTAAAAATGTGCTCAGCTGCTTCCAGATTCTGCTGTTGACCCATTAGAGTGAGTGTCCAGCCTTTTCTTGACATTGCATAGAACCAAGTTGACCAATCACTCTGTCGATCTGATAGCTGAATTAACCAATCCAGCCAGAATATTCTTTCCGCCCAAAATCCATAGATGTTAGTGTAGCGATTTACAGGTTTCCATAGCTCTTTGACATCATCATAGCGATCTTGGTCAGCACACCAGTACAGCACTGCCAGAAGGTTTCCCCACTCCCTTTCTAGGTAATCATATTTGATTTGCCAATCACCGGAATCTTCTCCTCCGTATTTACGGGCAAAACCCAGATACCACTTTACCCAACGTTCTCGTGCTTCTTGCTCAAAATCTGCATGGGCTGCGAGTTCTGTCAGGGCATATTCGCGGGTGAGAGAAAGCATCCCATATCGCTCTTTATGGTGACGCACTAGGGAAAGTTGCTGGAGTCGAGCCAAGCCTTTATTCACGGCAATGGGATCTGATTTCAAACCAGCAACTTCTGCTACAGCATCACAAACTGGAGCATTGCGGAACATCGCTAGGGACATTAACAACTTGTGGGCTGGTTGCCCTTGTAATGGTTTCACAGAACCATCAAAGCAAAAACGAGCTACGTCATCAGGAAGTGGATCTGACAAATTTAATATTGTTTCTAAGGAGTAGCCACTCGCTAGTTGACCAATCACATAAATTAGAGCTATTGGGACTCCCCCAATGTGCTTGTAAATCTTTCCTGAATCTTCTTGGCTGAGTGTTATTTCTTTTTCTGTAGCTTGTTGCTGAATTAGTTTGAGGCTGTCCTCTTCTGGTAAACAGTCCAGACGCATTGAAGCATACATCACTACCTGTTCACGGGTTGTGATTACTGCTTTAGCTGTCGGCGGCAACTCAGATAGAAAAGCGATAACCTCATCTTTGTCCTCAATAGTTTCTAGGTTGTCTACAATCAGCAAGGTATGTTGATTGCGAAGGCTTTTATATACTTGGTAAAGTTGCTCTTCTGGAGGTGACTGGGTAATAGTTGGATCATCTAAAGTATGAGCAATTTCCCTGTAAATATCCCTCAAAGTTCCCTGCCTCCGAAGCCGTCGCAAAATACCTGTCGGAAATAACCAACTTTCCTTTGCTGAGGTAAAGATAATTGCATCAAATATTGGTACGTCAGCGCGAGATTGACCATGCTTGGCTTCCCAGCACTGGTAAGCAGCTTCCAATACGAGTGCAGTTTTACCCACTCCTCCGATGCCATCAACAGTGATAATCGGCGCACGGTAACTAAGAGAAATCTGTTTCAGTAACTGGCTAAGTTCTTTCTTTCGACCAATAAATTCTTGGTAGGTTTGGGAAGGTAGGTTGCAGTAGGGACGTAACCGCAATGATTCTCTAGGGGCTTTAGGCAAAAGTTTGAGCCAACAATCGTCTTGCTGATGAAAATTGTATTGTAGTTCTTTGAGTTCTCTAAATTGCGAGAAAATGACCGTTGTCGGTATTGCCCGTCCACCCATATCTAGACTGCGGTCACGACTCAACCTGACAAGTCCACAAATTTTACCAGTCCGTAAATTCAGTAAAGGTGCACCGCTCATACCAGGACGAACTTGACCTGATTTGAATTTAATTAACGGAGGAGCGCTACTAGAACCTTCACATTCAAAAGTTGCAGGTTCGCCATTAGAATAGTCGTCAGTATAGCCATAACTGTATAATTTATCACCTGGATCTACAGATTCACCAAGATAAACACAAGGATGATCGGGAACTAGCTCACATAACTCTAGTAGTGCCAAGTCAAAGCGAGCATCCTGTGATACAGTCTTTATGAAAGCCGTATAACTCTGATCCTGCCAGGATACATTGATTTGTCTGCCGCCTGCATCTCTAATTACATGGGCACAAGTGACAATAAGTCTTGGTGCGACAAAAAAACCTGTTCCATGTCCTTCTTCTCCAACGACATTCAATCGCAATGTACACTGTGGTAACAGTTCAAACAACGGCTGATTCATCTTGGTTTGACCTTAACTGTTAAGGTGTTCTTGATTTAACCCAAATTAAGGGGTTGAAATGTCTTGTTTCTCCCATTCTAAAGTAAGTTCCAGATTCGCCTTACTTGACCCTTTAACAATAAGTGTCGTCAGTTGTCCTGATTCTACTGCCAATTCCAGCGCCAATTTAACAATGGCTTTTGTTGGTTGGATATGCTGTAATGGAGCTGCAACAGCTGCTGCTATTCCCTCAATCACATCACCAACATCTTCAAAAGATAAAATCTTGCTTGCTACTTCCTCTTCACGACGCAGCAATGTTGCTTCAACTTTTACATTTTTACCATTAGGGAGTTTTACTGTAACTATCTCCGTAAGCTCTAGATTGGCCTTCATTGTCATACAAGTATATTTACTTAAAAGTAACGCTCTGGTTGATTTATACAGATTTTTAGCTTTTTCTTAAGAAATTACGAGCAGGAGTTGCTTTTAAAAGGGTGTATGTAGAGTAGTTTAGATGCAACAGGATTTAATGTCGAGTGCTAGAGCTTGCCCGTGAAGTCACTGTAAAGTAGTAAGTAGGAGGACATAAATAAGGATAATCATGTTATTACGAACACGAGAGAGTGGCGTGAAGCGTTCCTAAATCCTTGTACTTACCTCCCTTGCCTGGTGACGATATATGTACTATAGTTTCCTTCTAACTTGAAAATCTTGCTTTTAAGAGAATTGAACAAAAAGAGTTTGAACGATGAAATTTAGAGTAAGTTATTGGATAATTACTCACATTTTCACCAATTATGTATGCCACGAAATTTGTAGTTATTTTTCGCGAATCAATTACATTTTATTAATGGCATCACCATTTAATAAAATGTAAACATTGATTTTATCTCAGACAAGCAGTTTAACGTCATGTAAAAACTATGAGTGACCAAACTATACAAATAAATGGCAGAACAGCCAAGGAAGAGGAATTAGAAAAATCTAGTGTATATATGAATGCACTAGAACGATTAACGTCTGTGTTCAGCGAACGCAGTTTTTTTAAACACACACCAGAGGCGCAAGCAAAATTTGTTGTTGAAACTCTAGATGATTTAACTCAAGATGACAACTTATCGTTTGCTGGCTTGGTCTACCTTTTATTATCTAATGACGATATACAATTAAAAGACAATAAAGATACTGAAAACCTTGGTTCTGATATTAATAAGTGGCTAAAAGATTTAAAAAATTTATCGAATGTATTGACGATATTTTCTCTAAAGGGAAAAATAGTCAATAATATAGAAAATATTCTAAATAAAGAAAAAAGATGTTTTTTGGATGATTCTGATTTAGACAAAATAATAAGTCTTGATGAAAATACTGATGTAGAAGAAATAATTATGATGATTTTTGTCATTATGAGTCAGGAACAAGATATCCGCGCTCTAGTTGTTGAACTTGTGTGTAGGCTATCGTTTCTCATACATATAAAAAAATGTATCTATTGGCATAATCAACCTATTAACGAACCTTTAAAAAGTTTTCATAATAAATCTGTTAATGAAAAGTTAACTTTCAAATTTTATGTTGCTTTTGAAACTTTTAAAATATTTGTTCCTATTGCAAATAGGTTAGGGATGTGGAGTTTAAAATGGCAGTTAGAAGACCTTTCATTTAAACAAATTGAATCTGACATATATTCTAAAATTGCAAAACTACTTAATCAAAAACGTTTGCAAAGAGAAGATTACATGAAATACTGTGTCAGTTATTTAGAAGGAAAGATTTTAGAAGATGAAAAAAACTGTATAACCAAAGACAAATTTTCAATTAGTGGAAGACCAAAGAGCATATATAGTACTTATACAAAAATGAAGCAGCTTTATAGCTATGAACACAATATTTTAAATAGAAAGATATCATTTCAAGAATTTAACACAGTATTAAAACAGGATAGTGATACTTTTGAAAAATTATTTAAAGGAGTTCATGATTTGTTTGGCGTTAGGCTAATTTGTGACTCCCTTGAAACTTGTTATCAAGTTTTAGATATTATACAACACAATTTCAAACGACAATCTACTTTGCTGCGGAAATATGGAGAATTAGCAGATTACATTGCCGTACCAAAGCCTAATGGTTATAAATCAATCCATTTGGTAGTTCATGCACCTGTAGAAAGTAAATTAAATATTCAAGATGACAGTCAAGATGAGAGAAAATTAGAAGTTCAGATTAGAACCGACAAGATGCATAAAGAAGCAGAGTATGGTGTTGCTGCTCATTGGAAGTATAAAGAACTTGGTTACTCACAGAGTACTAATGAAGAAGACTATGTATTTACTGCCTTGAAGGAATTCATAGACAAAAAAGGTGTTCCTGCTGCAAGGGAATTGCTTCAAAAAAAAATAGATACGACTCCTCTAATTTTTTGGTGTAAATGGTATCAACAAAAAATCCACACAATAGTTGATAAGAGTCACCTAATTTTTTTGTCAAATTTGTATCAAAAAAGACAGAAGCGTCAGCAGGATGGAGGAATTGATAGTAATACTTTTGAAGGAATTAAGCACTTTTTATCTTGGTTAATAAGTCTTAATTATTACCTCAAAAACAAAAGAGTTGAATTTGGAGCCAAAATATATGTTTTTACTCCAGAGAAAAATGTTGTTTCTCTTAAAAAAGATTCAACGCCTGTAGATTTTGCTTATCGCATTCATACAGATGTTGGAAACCACTGTATCGGAGCGCTTGTCAATGAAAAGATAGTGCCTCTATCCACGCCACTTCAAAATGGCGATCTCGTGGAAATCATGACCCAAAAAAGTGGTCGTCCGAGTTTGGATTGGCTGAATTTTGTCCAAACTTATACGGCGAAGAACAGAATTAAGAACTGGTACAAACGTTCGCGTCGGGAAGAAAATATTGCTCGTGGTCGAGAATTATTGGAAAAGGAATTAGGTAAGACAGGTTTTGAAAATCTTCTGAAGTCAAAATCTATGCAGGAGGTAGCAGAAAAATGTAACTACCAAAGCCTAGAAGATTTACTTGCTGCATTAGGTCATGGAGAAAAAACTACCTCTGTCAATCAAGTAGTAAATTTAATGCAAGAAAAACTCAAAGAGCAAGCAAAGGAGCGTGGATGGAAAATACTAGAAAAAGTTTTGATAAATCAGAAAATGAAAATCCGACAAAAATCAGAATATTTGTTAAATTTAGCTCAGCGATTTAGTTTTCAAACAACTGATGATTTACTTGCTGCTTTGGGAGAACCTGAAAGAGCAATAGCAGAAAGAAAAATTGAAAAACCTATCGATATAAATGAAGTAGTCAAACAACTACAAGAAGTTTTAAAAGGAAAAGTTTCACTCGAAGAAGTTCCTGTTAAAAATAACTCTAACAACCCTAATGCGAGCTCTGATAGCCAGGATCCTATTAAAGGAATTGAAGGACTAACTTATTACATAGCAGGTTGTTGTCAACCTATACCTGGAGAGGAGATTATCGGCATTATTACACAGGGTCGTGGCATTTCTATTCATCATCAAAAGTGTAAGAACGTCCATAATTTATTATTATCTAGTAATCGTTACTTAACTGTTAACTGGAATCTTGAGAGTCAACAAAAATATCCGGTAGGCATTCAAATTGAGACTAATAATCGTATAGGAATATTGAAGGATATTACATCATATTTAGCAAAAAATAATATTAATATTAGTGAAGCACAAGTCAAAACCTATTCAGGTGAGAATAAAGCGATAATCTACCTATCTATCGATATTATTAACCGTGAACAACTTGAAAAGTGTGTAGCATCTGTCGTAAAAATTAAAGATGTTGTAGAAGTACGTCGTGTAAGGGAAGTGGACATAGATTCTGTCAAAATGACTGCTCAATAGTTCTAGAGAAATATCTCAGGCTGCAAACTCACAGTAAATACCTGTTCATTAACTGTTTTATTAACTGTGCTATTTGAGGTAAAGTCTAATTAACACAGCAAAAACAAGCTTTTTTTGATACTTTTGGGAAAAAAAGCGATTTTCTTTCTGTAGCCCTTTTGCAGCAAAGTTTTCAGCCTTTGCATGGTGGAATTCAATTTCTTGGACTATACCCAGAGCTTGTTTGGTGAATTTTTCTGCTTGGGGCAAATTCTGCATTTGTCCATTGAACTGGGATTTCCCCGTGAACAAATTGTAGTAAGCGCTAAGCGTGAAGGCAGCGCTTACTACGAACCCATCAAATCAAACTTGATAGATTACTAGGGATAAAGACCGCGATCGCTCAGCGCTTGAGCAACACGACCGACACCCAGGGTGTAAGCTGCTAACCTCAGAGGAATTTGCCGTATCTGAGATTGCTGGATAACTTGCCGATATGCCTGCACCATTAAGTATTCCAACTCCTTATTAACGCGCTCCTCATCCCAAAATATGTAGGAAATACCCTGCACCCACTCCAAATAACTCACAACGACACCACCAGCATTTGCCAAGATGTCTGGTAAAACCGTTATACCCCTTGCCTCTAGTGCTTGGTTTGCCAACAGAGTAACTGGACCATTAGCCGCCTCTGCTATAATTTTTGCTTGGACTTGATTCGCATTGTCTTCAGTGATCTGGTTCTCCAAAGCTGCCGGAATCAAGACATCGCAGGGCAAAGTCAGTAAGTCTGCGTTGCTAATTGGTGTTGCTTGCGGGAAACCAACAACACTCTTGCGGTTTTCGGCAGCATAAGCTTTCAAGGCTAGGATATCTAGACCATCTTCACAAAAAACTCCTCCAGAACCAGTAGAGACAGCTATCACTTTCGCTCCTGCTTGGTGTAGCAACAAAGCCGCTGCACTTCCGACATTCCCGAAACCTTGGATGGCTACTCTCGTTCCCACCAGTGACTGACCTTTGTCTGCCAGCGCCTCGCGGACAATCAACATTGCACCGCGTCCGGTTGCCATTTCTCGTCCTCGCGAACCACCTATAGAAATCGGCTTACCAGTTACAACCCCAGGCACAGCATGACCGACATTCACAGAGTAGGTGTCCATCATCCAAGCCATCTCACGGGCAGAAGTCCCCATATCTGGTGCTGGAATATCTATCGAAGGACCGATATCTTTAATCAACTCACTGGTGTATCGACGGGTGATGCGTTCTAGTTCACCAACGCTGTAGCGTCTCGGGTCTAAAGCAATACCTCCCTTAGCACCTCCGTAGGGAATACCCAAGAGCGCACATTTCCAGGTCATGAGCATTGCTAGGGCTGAGACTTCGCGCAATGTCACCGCCGGGTGGTATCGAATGCCACCTTTGTAGGGACCTAAAATATCGCAGTGCTGTACCCGATGTCCAGCCAGAACCTGCACTTCTCCGTCATCCCGCTTTACAGGAATGGAAACCGTGACCACCTTGCGCGGGTGACTGAGAACCTCCAAAAGACCTTGGTCTAGGTTCAATTCTTTTGCCGCTTGTTCTAGGTAACTACAGGCTTGGTCATATGGGCAAATATGCGCAGGAGTTGGAGCCTCCAGCGATCGAACAGACGATGAAAGCATAAGATTTTCTCCTCTTTGCGGTCTCGCCGCAGAGACTATGAAAGTATAGAGTTTTTCTATTCGCGGTATCTTCGCGAACTAGATGTGTATGCCTAGCGTAGCCTTTTTTCTAAAAAAAGATAGGAATTTTGTAAATTTCGTTACAGTTTTATTTTTGCTTTGCGTTTTGTTCCAAAAATGTAAAGCTCAGAACATTATGGCAACCTAAAAAAATAAGCAAGTTTCTGGCTGGGTATGTCTCCTCAATGGCAGACATTACCCGCAGCTACTTGCAGAAATGGGAGCTTATATCAATTTGAAAAAAGAATGCGACAGATACACAGCGTTAGTCATTACGAGCGTGTTCAAACTCATAGATATAGAATAGCCTGCTGAACTTTTTTAGCTGGTATCCCACCACTGCAAACAAGATGCCACCCGCAAGCGTTAACCAAAATCCTGTTGGAGGAACTGTGAATATAGATGTACCTGAAGCAACTTGCATCGCTATTGTTCTGGCATCCAAAATCACTGCGACAAACAAGCACACAACAGCAGCTACGTAAGCCAACACAGTGAGGCGATTGATGTTTTTTAAGGCATTTTGGCAAACTGTACAGTGCTGAGTATGAGTTGTCCAGACATCAAAAAGTTTCTGTTTGTCTTTTTCTGCTGAAGGTACATCATGACTATATCCTTCTACCCAAGGAATACCACCGCCACCGCGCTTCTCTAGCCACTGACGAAATGTGATTACCATCTTGTCTTGAGGATTTGGTGTAAATACGGCATCCAGCCATTTACCCTTTCTCCTGTGGGCAATAATTTTTTCTTGGTAATGCAGAAATACCATATCCTGGTGTAGGAATAGAGATGCTAACACATGACCTAACCAAGTTGGCAGTGGTAGCCCAAAGAAGGACAAACCTTGGGGCATCTTCCCTTCTGGATTTTTGACGAACACCTGGCAACCAATATGACGACACCAGCCAGGACGAGTTGGAGTAGCATACAAAGCCAGAATTAACTGCCCACCATCTTTAGAGGTGGTGGCAATTCTCATGTAACAGGGCGGTTGAAAGTCATGAATTGCCTGTACTATGTTGCCTTGTGTGGGTTGAATTTCAAGGGCGAACCCTTCTTGAGTAGATATCTGCCGCACGGGAATCATGTCGTAGTACTTGGCATCTTTGTAGCGATCGCCTGTAATACCGTGATGGGAAACAGGTACATGGGCAGGATCTGAAACATTTTCCATAAAGTACTCCCATCCATAGGGCAAATCGCGGAAATTCCAAAACGACTTCACGACTCTACCTGAGTGATCTTCTAGTTCTGCAACGATGCGTGGTGTCACCAATTGGCTTTCTACCTTGGCTTGCTCACCTGAGGAAGCCCATACCCATAATAGCCCTTGGCGTTCTTGGGTAGGATAGACAACTGCACAGGATTTCTGGCTCTCACAGTGCTTAGCCGCAGTCTCTTCATCTTTAGACTGCGGCATACTGACACAGTTTCCTTGAGCATCAAACCGCCAAGCATGGTAGGCACATAAAAGTGTACCATCTGATTCAACTCGACCTTCAGAAAGCGGGACTAGTCGATGGGGACAAAAGTCTTCAAAGCAACGCCATTTACCACAGCCATCACGCCACAAAACAATATCCTTGCCCAGCAATTGCATGGCGTGGGGTCGTTTAGGATCAAGATATTCTACTGCAGCTACAGGATACCAGTGCTTTGTCCATTGGAATATTCCTTCCTCTGTCTGCAATTGCTCGTTAGTTAATCTCGTTAACGAACTCATATTATCGATATTTCCTTGCAGCATAGTCTCACAGATGATTGGTGGGTGACGCCATTATTACTATGATTTGACGTTAAATTACTGGAGCGGTGTCACCCACCCTACTTAAAATTTCTTTTATAAAGACCTTATTAGCCTTAACTTAGTGGCATTCCATCAAGACCCTTACGACCTACGATGTACCATAACCCAACTGAGTGGCGAATGTAATCTATTTCTGTAAAGCCTGCTTTAGCAAACTCATACTCAAAATTGAATTGGACAAAGTCACTTAACCAGGGTTCTGGGAAAGAAACATTCAAAGCATATTCACCGCGATATGTATCTGTGTATAAAACCCAACCACCAGGCTTGGTAATCCGATACATCTCCTGGAGAGTTTTCAGCGTCCACTCTTTCGGCATCTCGTGGAACAACAGTGATGCAGTCACTAGATCAAAAGAGTTGTCAGGATAGCCAGTGTCACTAGCGTCAACCTGCTCAAATGTTGCCCGGTTGACAAGCCCAGCTTTGCTAAACTTATACTTACTAATGACGAGCATATAAGGCGAAATATCAGTAATACTAAAAGTCGCCTGTGGGAACCGTCGTGCCAGAGCTAGCGCTCCTGATGCCGTACCTGCACCTAGCTCTAGTACAGTATTAATTTGAGCATCAAGCGGAATCAGTTCAGCCATACGCTCACGCATTTGTTGGCAACTAACATTGTGGCTCTTTTGCAAAATTACATCTATACCACAATCCCAGCCAAGACAGTTCTGGGGGTTGGTGTACGCGTCAGTAACCCCATGAATGGGCGCATGGATGTAGTCAGGGTAATATTCGTGGTCAGTACGGTAGCCTTTGAGTTCCTCTGCCCAATCAATTGAACTGTACTGCGACATTACCAAGGGCATGATTGTGTTAAGGCGTTGAAATATTTCAGTTCTATACGCTTCTTTTTCCTGTGCAGTCCATCTAGGCATAAACAAATATCTCCTAATTCAGTGTTCAAACGACAAGATGTCATTGCTTCAACTTTGCTATATCGAATTTCGTATTATTTCCCAGTTTCCTAGCAGCGCTTGGACACTAGGAGGCAATTGATGACAGCTTCTGACTAAACTTTCATACGGGAGCCTTATGTGAACCAATTAATTGCAGAAAATGAGGATAAACGTGTCTAGCTTTGTCTAAAATTGAAGGCTTTTGACTAGGAATTAGCTACCTAGTAAATACTCAAGATTTGGTTGTCAAAACGCTTTGTGGGTTGTTGGAACTTTTTTGTATTGTTAAAACTTTCCACCAAGCTATTGGCAAAGTCAACAACTTCCGGGGCATAGGAACATAAGCCCTGCGGTTGAAAACATCATAGCCGTTGCTCTCAATCACATCCAATATCCTTCGGTATAACATTAGGCTGGCAAAAACTGGCAATCGAGCATCCCGACTCAAGGCAGGAATTCCCTGTTCAGCTAGGGTATAGAAATGTTTGGCTCTGTGAATTTGCCATTGCATCAATTGCCGCCACCGTTCGTCGATGACTCCCTGCAACAGATCAGCTTCAGTATAACTAAACTGGGCTAACTCTTGAAGGGGAATATAAATCCGACCACGGCCAGCATCTTCGCCCACATCTCGCAGAATATTAGTCAATTGATTAGCAATCCCCAAAGCAATTGCTTCTCGGGATACATCTGCCCCGGTTTTTTCCACCCCCATGACAGCCATGGACATCAGCCCAACTGTACCGGCGACTCGGTAACAGTATAAATGCAAGTCGGTAAATTTTTCGTAGCGGCAGCGTTCTAAGTCCATTCGCTGCCCTGCAATCATATCTCGAAACGGTTGAATGTCTAATGGAAAGTGTGCCAAAGTGTCTGCCAAAGCTAAATCTGGTTCATCCTTCGGTTTACCTGCAAAAATGGCTTCTAAATCCTCTTCCCAAGCAGCTAAAGTACTTAGAGTCGTTGGCTTCGCCTGATACTGATCCACTAGGTCATCAGTGCGGCGACACCAAGCATAAATAGCCCAAATGGCTCGACGTTTAGCTGGTGGCATCAACAGAGTGCCCAAGTAAAAAGTCTTTGCGTGTTTCGCTGTAACTTGACGACAGCACTCATAGGCATTTTCTACAGATTGCATATTCATATCAGAATGTCTGATTAAATTTCATAAAAAGATGATTGTTTACTAAATCTCAAGCTTTTTTTATTAGCTTGTGATTTGGTGTCGCTTAACTGATGGTTCGCCAAGTCCCATGAAATCCAAAAGGCACAATATGCGGAAGTTCAAGTACGCACACTGGCTCTTGTTCTAATTGTTTAGCATCATAAATGTGCACTGTACTTTTGTCTTGATTCCCATCAAAGACAACGCTGAGAATCCAGCCTTCATTGTCAGTAAATCTATCTGGTACATAAATCGGCTCGGTTGGATAACAGCCAGAACCAGGTTGAGCCAAGGTGATTTTTCCAGTATCTGCATTCAGGCACACAATACTGTTAAAAATATCGTTTCCAATTTTAGCTTTGTCAGGAACGCAGGCATTTAAATACATTCGTCGGGTTGTGGTGCCTAGTTCAAAGGGAGACACATTGGGAAATTCACAAACAAGATCCAGCAGTTGAATATTCTCACTCACTTTGCCATTTTTGGGGTTGAGCCGTAGCCTCCAAGGCTTGCCATTCAGGGACGTATCAAGACAACCTGTTATTGCTTGTGCGAACAGCTGATTCGGCTGCAAATCTGGATAGCGTACAAAGTCAATGACTGCCGATCCGTCTTTCTCTACATAGCCATTAATGATATGCAATTGATACCAAGCTTCAGTTTGATAACGACCAACTTCTTGTAATGTTTCACAATCTACAATGATAATCTCAGTACCCAAGTGTGGGTGCCACAGGATTGCGTCATTAGGACTTTTTAGCCCTAGCAGCACTCTTGATATATCAATCTCGATTGGGGGGACGAAAAAAATGAGATAGTTTCCGGCTAAGCAAAAGTCATGGAGCATAGAGAATCGCCCCAAAGGAATTTTAGCTTGGCGTCGAATCTGCCCATTGGAACTCATTTTATAAAGATTAATTTTGGGCACAACACCATAGCTAACACCAAAGTTATAGATTTCACCAGTTGTTGGATCTTGTTTAGGATGGGCAGAGAATGGCTGAAAATTTAAACTCAGCCAAGAAGCAACGGAGAATGGCTTTGTTTTTGTTAAACTATTGAACTGCTCAACCCCTAAAGTTTCCAGGGTATCCGGATCTAACACGTAAGGGCTTCCTATTTCCCACAGGGCTAGTAACTTATTTTGAAAGGCTAAAACTGCTGTATTGGCTGGATTTTTTCTTAGTATTCCCCCACCTAACAGCGCCTTTTGTCCAAATCCAGGGTAAAGAAACTTGCCAGCCCTTTGTTCGGCTTCAAAAGCTGAAGTTTTGACGTAACGATATAGACCGATTGCTCCTTGATCAGTGAAGTGAACCGCTAAAATTCCACCATCTCCATCAAACCAATGATTTAAGCGTTGACCACCCCGTTCTAATAGGCCAGCACCATTTTGATAGAATGTTCCTCGTAGTCCCATCGGGACTTTGCCAGAAATGATACGCAGAGGTGTTGGGCCAAATTCTAGGCTAGACTGGGCTAATGCTCTAGCCCACAAAGGTTTACCTTGGGAAAAGCGATCGCGAGTGCCAGCATCTTGCTGAGATGAGGCGGTTTTGATAGCTTTTAAAGTATATTTTGATGCATTCATTGAGCTTGCTACCGTTCATCTCTGGATTCAGAGAATATTATTAGTGGGATAGATTCAAGTTTTATATCCGGGATAATCTAATTTTTAGTCCAGAACGGGGATGAAGTACTGGTACCCTATTCAATGTTAGGTCTTGGTTACGAAGTAGCTCCCAAGTGTAAGAACGTAGCAAATTCACTGTGAAAACTTTGATAATTGTTTGTGCAAAGGCAATTCCTAGACAATTCCGAGTTCCACCCCCAAATCCAACTAAGCTAAAATCTATTTTTTTAGATTCCGTTTGCTCTTGATTAAAACGCTCTGGGTCGAAAAGTTCAGGTGAAGTATAAATCTGAGGGTCGTTATGAGTGCCAGTAATCGAATAAATGGCATTCCAGGTAGCTGGCACGTAATAATCATTAAAGACAAACGGTTTAATAACTCTACGGAACCCTGCACCAACCGGTGGATAGCAGCGTTCAACTTCCTTCAATACCAGGTCTAAATAGACCATTAACTTCAATTTCTCTAACGATAATTTGTCTGTTTGAAAAATTTGTTGTTCAGCTCTTGCCTTAGCTAGGACATGAGGATGCTGTCCTAGCGCCATACACAAAGAAGTTAACATAGATGCAGTATTGGCATTAGTTCCTATCAACAAGGCCAAAGCCTGAGACTTAATTTCTTCTTTTGTTAAACCTTGACCGTCTTCATCCTGAGCTTGTATGAGCAATCCCAGAACATCCTGAGTTGGCTGTTGCTGGCGATGTTGTATTGCTTTGTCAATGTAAGCCAGAATTTGCTCACGCGCCTGCAAAGCTCTACTATAAGGCGTCCAATGCCAACGAATTGGTATAGTAAGTAAACCACGGTTTAGCTCAATAAACAATTTGAATAGGTAATCATTTACCTCCCCTGATTCACTACCAATCAACAATTTACTAGCAATTTCAAAGGTCATTCTTCCCAGTTGGGGAAACCAAACTAAGCTATCTAGCTTTTCCCACTGTTGTAAATAGTTTCGGGAAATTTCTTCTATTTTAGGTAAGTAGTTTGATAAGGCACTGCCATGCAAAGTTGGCATCAGTAATTTACGCTTGCGCCGATGCTCGTCTCCTTCTTGCAATAACAGTACCTTGTTACCAAGCAAAGATTTGAATGTGTCTGGCCAACCGTCATGAGAAAAGCAATCTTTATGGCTAGACATAATAAAACGATTAGCTTGAGAACCAATCATCACTACTGTCGGTTGCCCAAAAATTTTTGTCTTAAAAATCGAGCCATATTTGTTTTGTCGGTTCTTCAAAAAATCTCGCTCTTTTAAAAAGCTAAGGGTTTCACCAATAAGGGGTAAACCAAAACTACCTGGAGGCAAAGAATGAGAAGATAAGTTCATATGTGTTTGAAGTCATCTGGAAATGCCATGCATAGCAATGATGTTTTAAGCTGTGACGCATTTAATATTTATCAACTAAGGGAACTGGATGCCGATCCTACAAGAATTGCCGCTGATCAAGGTTTAATTAGCAAAGACTGAAACTTACAAAAATCGGTATATACCAAGGTGCGATTATAAGCTCTGAGTGTCTTATTAGTATATTTACCCTATCAAGGAGAAAAATCAAGGACAGATAAGACAGTTAAGAAAATTAGAAAATAATTGCTTGAGACAGTTAAGGACTCGTTACCAAGCCCAGAGATGGACAAGAAGTCGACTGTAACCCTCGCTGTTTCTGCTGGGGAGAAAGTCGCAATTTAGCTTTTCAGATAAGCTCTTTTTCGTTGCCAAACAATAGAAACAGCAACACTCCTTGTACGACTAATAAGTTAGTCACTAAAAAGAAAGTTGCTTCCTCTATAGGTAGTCCAAGCAGGTAGAGCCTCGTGGTGTAAACATCAGAAATACTCCAAATCTCATTTGCGATCGCAATGCGATCAGCAATCCACAGATACAGAGTCGGAATAAGCGTGGCATTAAGCCAGATACCCTTTGTTGCCCATATATAGGGTGCACCAATAAACCACTGTAGTGCTAAAATTGGTCCAGCCCAAATCAAAATCAGACCGAGGTAGACCCCCCAGTTCCACTGCAGCATCGTGGCTCCAATCAGCGAGAGTACTAGCCAAAATCCGGTAGCAATTGTACGTACCCAAGGATAAGGCTCCAACGAAGAAATTGGTTTATCTTGGCGATCCAGTAGCCAGTAGAGCCACAGACCCGTTAAAAGGGTTTGTAAGAGGAAAAACAAATATTCTTCTATTGGTACGTAGCCAATGGTACCTATTACTCGTTCCTTGCCATACTCCCAGACACCGCGCCAGACTAGATAATTATCCCAAGGAGTAGTGTATACTAGCGCCATCAGCATAAGAAGAGGTATCCCGAGCCTGGCTCTAAATCCTCCCATTCCCGCCAGTGGTTGCCGTTGAACCCATCCTAATAGAAAAATTGGCGGTAGGATAAAAACTAGGTGAAATCCAAAGTAGTTCATATTTACTCACTGATTTCTTCATCTAAAAAACTCCGGGAGTGTGGAAACTCTGTGTCTTTAGACAAGAGAGGAAACACGACACGACGAATTTATTCGTCGTCAAATATCAATGAGATTGCCGCTACCGCCTTGGAGCTAATTAAGCTGGTGTGCTTTTGTGATGCACTTTCAACGGGACAGTTACCGTTTCAGATCGTTGACTCTGTACGCATAGCAGCGTCTTGAAACTCCCATTGCTGGGGTAATGTTAGCTTCGACAATGTTAAAGGGCGGTACTATCCAAACAACACTGGCTTAACCCATAAACCTGTTTTATTGTTCGGTTGTAGAGCTTGGAACTAGCTACGCATCCCAAGGTACGAACTTGAACACTTCCCATTAACGTAGTACTCAAGGTACTTAGTCTGGTAAGCTAGGGCTTCAATCAAAACGGAGTTTGTCGAAGCCCCCAGATTGAATCTGGGGGTTGCTTACAGTTACTCACCGATATCGAAGAGTGGAAGCCCCTGCATTTATGCATGGGTAGGAAACCCGTTGCAAGAGCGTGTCCGTCAGGGCTTAGGAGAATTCATTACATAGCAAGGTGCTATAAACTCTGAATGTCTTATACCTATATTTACCGCTATCAAAGAGAAAAATCAAGGACAGATAAGACAGTTAAGAAAATTAGAAAATAATTGCTTGGGACAGTTAAGACAGTTAAGACAGTTAAGAAAATTAGAAAATAATTGCTTGGGACAGTTAAGACAGTTAAGACAGTTAAGAAAATTAGAAAATAATTGCTTGGGACAGTTAAGACAGTTAAGACAGTTAAGAAAATTGGGAAATAATTGCTTGAGACAGTTAAGACAGTTAAGACAGTTAAGAAAAGAGTAATTACGAAATGCAACAGAAAATAATCTTCAACAGAGGAAGGAAAAGAACTTCTCTGATGTATGCCTAGGGCTACCACAAGCTTGGTAATTCTGCCCATCTACTCAAAAAGAATTTATCAAATTCACCAATGGTAAAGAAATATTGGTAGAGACTGCATCGTGTTGGAAATGGAAACGAGTACTAAAATACGCAGCTACTTGAAAGCTAGTTAGCGCTCTTGTGCTCATTACTAATGAGTAGAACACAACGCAGTGTAGGGGCACAAAGCATTGCTCTGTACCCCTACCATGTGATTTATAGTTTATCTAAATGAAAAGCGCTGTATTATTTAGACAAAGCGACCACTAGACTCTTTGCGTCGAATCCCAATCACGCAAGGAAGTGGTGGTCCCTCAGAATTGCCCTCAATATTACTGGGCCAGTTACTACCACGCGGTATACTGCGTTGTTGAGTGAACAGGGTGCCATCCAAGTTCAGTATTTCAATCTCTCGGCTCAGGGTTTGCTGAGGGGTGAATGGAACCTCTTCACCAGGGTGCTGCACAGAAATAATCAGCGTATCGCCAACGAAAGTAGGTCCAGTGAACTCACAGCGCGGTGGTCCATAAGCAAAGGGTACAACTTCACCAGCATCAGGACCACTGGTAGGAATGAAGAACAGCCAGTTATTACCAAAAACTCCTATCAAGTCAGAAGTCCTGACATTGAAATTAGAATCATCGGCACTAGGTGCGTTAGCACCCACAACCCTATGGTCTACCCGTAATGGTTCTGGGTTAGCACCTGTGGTGAAACCATTGTGAGCTTCGGTGGACATATCAGTGCAACCCCAAATATTACCCTGGCTATCAAATGCCAAGTTATCTACGTTAGCAAAGCCATTTCCAGGTTCTGCCCCTGCTTCTCCTCCCTTAGCAAATCGCTCCCAACGGAAGGTTGTCCCTGTGCTATCTTGGCTATCTTCGATAATCTTAAAAAGTTCCCCTGAAGGTTGTGCAGCGTTGACAGCAGCACTGTACTTGGAAACTATAAAGATTCGAGAATCGGGATATCCATCTCCTGATGGCGCACCGTCTGTATAGGCGATAAAGACTTCTCTGGGATTTCTGGGGTTGATTTCAATATCTTCAGGACGAGCAGTTGGTGTTGCTCCGGCTAGATTGGCAGCTAAGAAGGCATCAACCAGCACTGCACCCTGACTAGTGTAGAAATCTGACAGCTTCTTACCTTGGTAGCCAGGTAAAGCTTCAGCTTCACCGTAAGAAGTCACAGCCCCAGTTGTTTGGTTAGTAACCTGCGTGATTGTGACAGTGATTGACCCGCCATTTGAAGTTTGTCCTGCAATACCGCTGCGTCTTGGTAGACGGGTATTACCACCACTAGAAGCCCTGCCCAATGCGGCAACTTCCACAGAGGCAAGAGTTGATGGTGGAATCGGATTGGTGGGAGTATTTAAGTTTAGGGGAATCCATTCACCCGTACCGTCAGCATTGTAACGGGCGACATACAGAGTGCCGTCTTCAAATAAACGGCTGTTGTTTTTATCAGTGGGAGAAGTCACTGTACCAGAACTGACAAACTTCCAGGTGTGACCCCCGCGTCGGTCATCACCCATATAGCCCACTAATGGTTTTCCAGCTTCCACGCGCACAGCAATATTTTCATGGCGGTAGCGACCCAAAGCTGTGTGTTTGCGAGGGCGGAAAGAAGGGTCAGATGGGTCGATTTCTACCAACCAGCCGTATTTTTCGCCAACTAAACCAAATGCAGCCCCCGTGGTGCCTTCAACGTAACCCGTTTGGGTACCGTTGGGGTTTACATTTTCCTGAACTCCAACGAAAGAGCTTGTAGTTGCTTGGAAGTTCTCCTCAGCAGTCAAGATGGTTCCCCAAGGAGTTGTACCGCCAGAACAGTTGAATCCTGTGCCGATGATTTTGTTACCCAGTCCGTCAGAACTGAGATTGAAGACTTGGCTCGCAGCTGGTCCAGTACCAATGAGATAATTTTCGTCTCCTTTCTGGTAGTTTCTAGAACCCCAAGAGGTGACATCTTTGTATTTATCCGTGCGTTGGCTGTTGATTCGTAAACCAGAAAGTCCGTGGATGCGTCGGTTCTTGGGGTCACGCACAACAGCAAAGCGTCCATTGCGGTCTTCGCGGGCAATCCTTACGACAGAACCGCCTATGTTATACATGAATTCACCCAAGACTTCGATATTGGTTCTGTCTTCGGGTAAATTTCGTCCAATAATTAGGGGGTAGGATGTGGGGAACCCTCCTAAACCACTATCAGTTAAGAAACCGGGTACAGTCGTAGAAAATGGGTAGGAAATGTATTCGTGATTGTTCCAGAGGTAGCCGTCGTTCGGGTTTCTGCCATCGACGGGAATAAAGCTTGTGTAGTCGCTGTTGTAGCCGAAGTAATCTTCTTGGTTGGGGAAGACGCGATCGCCCCAACGTACAATTACATACCGTTCGTATTCTGGTGGTACCACAACGTCATCAACCACGTTATAGTCACTTAGCCCTGCATTAGCAGAGGGTTCTAATACGTTTCCCTGCCCAATTCCTGTTGGTAAGTAGCTTTTTTGCTGCGTGTAAATCGGTAAAGGATGGGGCAAACGCACTGGGGTAAATTTCAGGGGTGTAACCGGCTCAGCAGCGATCGCCCTATTACCGCCAAAAAGTTTTTCCCCGAAAGCAGGAGCTAGCACAGTTGCACCAGCACTCGCTCCGAAGAAAGCTAGTAGCTGTCTACGTGTAAATTTGGACATTCAATTCCCTCTTAATTAGAAATACTTAAAATCAATACCCTCAAAACCTTTTTTACTATTCATCTCCTCAAGATGGATAGCATCAAACATGACAATATTTTGATTCTTATTAGCAAACCAATTAAATAATATTCAGAGATTAATCATCATTAAAAAATCCTATTCCTTAGTAGAACCAAAGATAGTTTATCACCCTTTTGTAGTAAAAAATATCAATTTGATTTCTAAATATGTCGGCATACCTTTTTCTTACACATCATCCAATAGATATATTCATGATCTACTCAAAAGTCTTATTCTATAAGCTTTACTTTTTCTTATCTGTCATTTAAAAAAAGATTAATCTATTGTTAACCTTGGCGTTATCGAACTTAAGATATATAGAAAGAGAAAGGACATTATTTATATAAATTTCCTATAAAAACTCTAGAAAACAGCAGGATTAAAAGTTTAAAGGCAAAACTAAGGAGTTACCGATGAAGAGAGTTTTTTCGACTGCTGTTACGATGTTGGTAAGTTTTGCCTTACCTACGACTGCTGAAGCTGCAATTATCAATGGTGGCTTTGAAAATGCCTTAGAGAACTGGCAAACATTAGGTGAATCAAGATTCGAGACCTCAGCTTTTGGTAGTCCAACAGTAGAAGGAAATTTTCAAGCTTTTCTATCAACGGCTTTCAACGAAGTTGTTGGCGTTGATGGAAATGGAAAAGAAATTCGAGGAGGAAATGCAGCTCCTGCCACTTACATCACTGGCATTGCTGAAAATTCCTTAGAAGGATTTTTGGGTGTATCGCAATTCTTTGGAGATGACTTTCTAGCAGAAGCAATTGAGGGTTCTGCTATTAAGCAAACCTTCACAGCAAATGCAGGACAAACTCTATCATTTTCTTGGAACTTCCTCACGAATGAGTCGGTAGGCAATGATGCCAATCCAGATTTTAATGATTTTGCTTTCGCAACCCTGAGTGATAACTCTCAAAACTTGTTTTTCAGGTTAGCTGATACCACCACAACATTTTTAGCTAACGGTTCCAATACCAACTTTTTTGAAGAAACGGGATTGAAAACTTTTTCCTACACCTTGCCAACTGATGGAGAATACACTTTAGGTATTGGGGTTGTGGATGTCGGTGAACCAACAGTTATTTCAGGGCTACTTATTGATGGGGTTGGGGTGCAAGCGATTCCTGAAACAAGTTCAACAGTGGGTTTCCTGCTTTTAGGAGCTGTAGGAGCAGTTTCTGTCCTCAAGCGTAGCCGAAGGAAAACTCTCAACGGATACGTTGAGAGGGGAGTAAGCAGCAATTAACAGTTACCAGTTATCAGTTACCAGTGACCAGTTAATCCCCATGAATAAACTCGCTGTGGATTTTGACTCTTGATCAACTTTTTTCTTTTTCCACAAATGAATTTGGGGGCTTTGTACCCCAAGCGCTCTGCAGCGAGAAGTCTATCTATTACCTGGTCACTGTTCACTGTTCACTGTTCACTGATTCGGTAATATCATGTCCGGTTGAAGACTTATTATTAAGGCAGCAGAGGGGCAAGGAGGCAGGGGAGCAGGGGAGAAGATTTTAAGGTTTTTGCACTCCTGCACGGAAGAATAACTAATTAACCGGACTTGATATTACATTTGGTTTTAACCTCAAATATGTACAATAAATCATCGAAGCATCAAAGGGGAAAGTTGTGTAGCGAATGATGCTACACAAATACTCATTTTTCACCGCTTCTAACGTGCTTAGATGATACAAATTTTTCATGCCATAATAGTAATCGGGAATTATTGCCTATTTTTGCCATACTAAGGTCAACAACGCAACGTGACTTGCCAATGCACTACACTCAATGTATCAGTGACGCGTGAACCCAAGCAATTTATCGCCTCACTCGTACGGTTAGGCAAGTACAAGTTGACAAGCGAAGTCGTCCGCGAATGGGTGCGCCTACTTCAGCCGCAGGTACAGTGCCGAACTCCCATAAGCAAAATGCTCAAGAATGATCTCAAGGAGAAAGGGCACTCATGAAGGACGAGCATCAATCAAACCCCTTTCCTGGACCAGGTGAGATGAGGGCACGTATGCGTGCTTTCGACTGGGCAAGCACAAGAGTTGGTCCTGTCGAGGAGTGGTCGCAAAGCCTGAAAAGTAATGTCAAAACCCTGCTCGCGTCACGGTACCCGATGATCCTGATCTGGGGCCCCAATTTTATTCAGTTCTACAATGACGCCTATTCCAAGCTGATCGGTGATAAGCATCCTGCCGCTCTCGGTACCGATATTAGAATTACGCTAGCCGAGGCGTGGGACACCCTTGGTCCAATGATTAACGAGGTCATGGCAACCGGCGTGGCGAACTGGGTTGAAGCACAGATGCTTGTCTTGGAGCGAGCAGGATACCGTGAGGAGTCCTACTTTAGCCTCTCTCATGCCCCCGCTGAGGACGATTCAGGCCACATTGTGGGTATGTTTGGCGTTTGCAGTGAGGTGACGCAGCAGGTTCTGGGCGAGCGGCGGTTACGACTGCTTCGGGATCTTGCCTCGAAAGCAGGCGAGACGCGGAGTGTAGAAATGACGTGCCAGGACGTAGCAGGAGCGATCGCAGAACACCCGCTTGATGTGCCGTTTGCGCTGATTTACCTGCGTGAGCCAGATGGAAAAACTCTCACACTCCGCTCTTGTGTACAGATACCGGAGGGAGAAATACTTAGCCCAGTTTCTTTGGATATTACAGCACCAGGAACAGATGTATGGTCGCTGGCACAAGCAGCGACAGGTGAAACTGTCCTTGTTGAAGGTGTAGAACGGTATAGTTCACTACCAGGTGGTCCTTGGAACGAGCCAACCCGTGCTGCTCTTGTGATGCCGATCGCTTCATCAAGTCAAACGGCACCCCTTGGCGTTCTGGTTGCTGGAGTCAGTCCTAACCGAGCGATCGACGAAGGTTACAGATCGTTCTACGAACTGCTTGCGGCTCAAGTATCCGTTGCTGTGCGTAATGCACAGGCGTACGAGGAGGAGAAGCGGCGGGCTGAAATGCTTGCCGAAATTGACCGGGCAAAAACCGTCTTCTTCTCGAACGTCAGTCATGAGTTCCGCACCCCGCTGACTTTGATGCTCGGTCCGTTGGAAGACGCGCTTTACGACCCGCAATTACCATCACCTCAGCGAGAGCGCATTGCCGTTGCTCACCGCAATAGTCTAAGACTACTGAAACTTGTCAATACGCTTCTTGACTTCTCGCGTATCGAAGCCGGTCGAATGCAAGCCGTCTACGAACCTACAGATCTGGCGGCGCTGACGACGGATCTTGCAAGTGTATTTCGGTCAGCGATCGAGAAGGCAGGGTTACAATTGGTGGTTGATTGTCCGCCCTTGAACGAGCCAGTTTATGTAGACCAGGACATGTGGGAAAAAATTGTCCTTAACCTACTCTCGAACGCTTTCAAATTCACGCAACAAGGTCACATTGCGGTTCGCCAACGTGTGGTTGGGGAAAACATTGAGCTTCAAGTCGAAGACACAGGTAGCGGTATTCCTGAGTCTGAAGTGAGCAACGTCTTTAAGCGGTTCCATCGCATTGAAGCAACCCAAGGTCGAACCCATGAAGGCTCTGGGATAGGTCTTGCGCTTGTGCAAGAACTCGCCAAACTCCATGGTGGTAGTTTGCGTTTACAAAGCGTTTATGGTCAAGGAAGTACTTTTACTATCTCAATCAAGCGAGGCAAGCAGCACCTCCCCTCTGACCGAATAGCAAGTGGAAGCACACTGACCCCTACAAGCATTCGAGCCGACGCATTCGTTGAAGAAGCGCTGCGGTGGTTACCCGATGATATGGACAATGTGGAACCATCGGAGATCCATGAAATGCAGGGTTCGCGACCTCGGGTACTTCTGGCAGACGACAACGCAGATATGCGTGAGTATGTGCGAAAGCTTCTGAGTACAGAATATGAAGTTGTTGCTGTTGCAGACGGCGAAGCAGCCCTAGCAGCAGCACACCTCGAGGTGCCAGATTTGGTGCTCAGCGATGTGATGATGCCGAAACTCGACGGGTTCGGGCTTGTTGCCCAGCTTCGCGCTGACGAGCGTACACGTTCTGTACCAATCGTGCTTCTTTCGGCTCGTGCGGGTGAAGAATCGCGTGTGGAAGGACTTGAGGCGGGAGCGGATGACTATCTGGTGAAGCCGTTTAGCGCTCGAGAACTCTTAGCTCGTGTAAAAGCAACATTGGAAACAGCCCGGCTGCGGCAGGAAGCCGCCCGCTCCCGCATGGAGATTGAAGCGGCTCAGGAACGGGCAGCCATTCTTGAACGAGTCAGCGACGCCTTTTATGGTCTTGACCGACAGTGGCGATTTACGTATGTGAATCGGCGATGTGAGGAGTACCTCGGCAAAACACGCGAAGAGTTGCTCGGAAAAGTACTGTGGGAAGTATTCCCTATGGTAGTTGGCTCGCTGTTTGAAGAGCAGTATGAGCGGGCAGTAAGCGAGCAGGTAACGGTACACTTTGAGGTGCTGTCCCCTTTCTCCAATCAATGGCAGGAAGTGCATGCTTACCCCTCTGCTGACGGGCTTTCGGTGAATTTCCGTAATATCACTGGGCGCAAGGAATTAGAGGAGCGGCGCGAGGCGCTTTTGGAAAGCGAACGAGCAGCTCGTGCAGAAGCAGAGCGAATTGGGCGTCTCAAGGATGAATTCCTCGCAACCGTTTCCCATGAGCTGAGGACACCGCTGAACGCAATCCTTGGTTGGTCTCAGCTTTTGCGTAAGAAAACGCTTGGTCCTGCGGAATTTAGAAAGGGGCTTGATACCATTGAGAGAAACTCTCGAGCGCAAGCACAGATTATCGAAGACCTTCTCGACATGAGCCGAATCATTTCGGGCAAGCTTCAACTTAACGTTAAGAATGTCAATCTTCGCTCAGTGATTGAAGCGGCGATCGAATCTCTCCTTCCCACTGTGCAAGCGAAGGACATACGGCTTCAAACAATTTTTGATGTGCTTCCTAGTTCCATAAATGGTGATCCAGGGAGACTCCAACAAGTCGTGTGGAACCTCCTCTCTAATGCCATCAAATTTACCCCTAAAGGTGGAAGGGTGCGGGTGTCGCTTGAACAGGTGAACTCATATGTTGAGTTAACAGTAAGCGATACAGGTCAGGGCATAAAGTCTGAGTTTTTGCCATACGTTTTCGACCGTTTTCGGCAAGCAGATTCTTCTACAACACGAAAGTTTGGCGGTTTGGGGTTAGGGCTTTCAATTGTCAAGCAACTCGTTGAGCTTCATGGAGGAAGCGTACAAGCAACAAGCCCTGGAGAGGGACAAGGAGCGACGTTTAGTGTAATGCTTCCGCTTGCTTTAAAAGAAAGCGAGAGTGATGAGCAAGCAGTTGAACAAAGTTTTGATGATCACACGCTAATGACAAGCAAAGGTATCCAAAAGAACCTTGAATATACGAAGGTTCTCGTAGTCGATGATGAAGTCGATACTCAAGAGTTGCTAAAGAGAGTCCTTGAAGAGTGCGGAGCTAACGTCCTGACCGCTTACTCGGCAGATGAGGCGCTTGAGCTTGTACAAAGGTACAAACCTAATGTAGTAGTCAGTGACATTGGTATGCCCGGAAAAGACGGGTATGATTTTATCCGCACACTACGGGGGCTTCCATCGGATATGGGAGGAAATATTCCGGCTGCAGCAGTCACTGCCTTTGCTCGTTTTGAGGATCGAATTCGTGCCTTACGCTGTGGTTACCAAACGCACGTTGCTAAGCCAATCGAGCCCGCAGAACTGATTGCGGTTGTTGCATCTCTGGCTGGTCGTCATGACTGATACATTTATACAGAGGGATTGGATGGCGATTAGCTAACTCTTATCCCGGAACAGCAGGCACCTCTCGAAGCAAGTCGGGTTCGTTGTGTATAAATGTAATTTGCAATGTCCCTAGTAGCTCTTTCTTTTTCAACCTCGAGCCATTAGGACCCATGAGTTGCTCCAGGCTCTCTTGGCTCAAATGCAGACCTGTCTGTTGCAGAGATGCAGCGAGTTTGTCCAAGTTGGCACTCGGCACCTCAAAGTTAATGCACGTTAAGATGTTCGAGTACAGGTGGAAGTCAGTAATCCAAGCTCCTGCTTGGTTAATCGCCTCACTCACACAAGCAGTCATCTGAATCCGTTCTGCTTTGGTAAAGCCATCTAGGCGTAAAAAGTGTTGCTCAAACACAAGCTAACCTCCGAAGTAAATCATATTATCATGTCCGATGAAATAAGCATTCCAATGTATGAGTGCCGACCGTCAAAAGGTTATATCCTGAGCGTTATGAATGTTGTCTCTTTCAGGTGATTGGGAACGTTAGGCTGATGCACCATCTTTTAAGTTAGTCTGATTTTCAATTAATTCAAAAAATTGCTCTATCTGTTTAGTATCACGAATGTGATAAACATTTTTGATGCTTTGAGCCTGCTCGATATACTCACGATATTTTGGGGTCAAATATTTGTGACATAACCAAAGCACGCGGTAGCTAGTAAGCGAACTCCTCAATATTGGGCTCTTGGAGGGCCAGCCTTCTGGCGGTTTAAAGAAACCTGTGATGAGTCGTTTAGTTACCCACCATCCATGTACATATATCGGTAGATCAACAAAAACCAGACTATCCGCCTCGTCCAATCGTAGCCAGACGGTTTCCATGCAACCAAACCCGTCAATAATCCATCGGTCAGTAACTAAAATTTGCTGATGAGCCCGCTTATACTCTTCATGTGGAACCTCAGTGCCCCCTGATTGATATTGAATCTTATCCAAGGCATAAAGTGGCAAACCAGTGATTTGGGACAATCTCTTGCTTAGAGTTGATTTACCGCCTCCACTATTGCCAAACACCGCTACTTTTTTCATCGTCACTCTCCTTTTAGTGCTATCTACGTCACCTCGTAGACTAAATTGAGTTATCAAACCCAGCAATCCCAGTCCTTAGAATGCCTAACAAATGCTTGTACCGGACAGGCGATCGCCCTTTGGGCGGCTCCTCTGAAGCATCTTATACAGCAACGGAGGGGCGGTTGCCCAAGAAATTCGTCGGCGTTGCCTAACCTTCCCTCAGTTACGTATATTAGTTTGATAGTTTTGACAAGACTTCACCCAACTGGGTGACCTAACTGGGTGAGTAGACTTCACCGAACTACAAAACCCTGTATCTAATTGGATACAGGGTTTGTTTTATCAACATAAAAGGTAGTTGTCTAATGTAGTACCGTAGAGGCGAACGTAGCAAGAGCAATCTTGGCTATGTTTACCCTAAGTTAAAGGTCTGGTTTTTGCAACCATCTGGCGACCATACCCGCCAAAACTCCACCTAAAATTGGGAAGACGATGAAAATCCAAAGCTCACCCAGTGCCCAACCCGGAGTGAAAATAGCGGTAGCTAATGAACGCACAGGATTGACACTTGCATTTGTTACGGGAATGAGGATAAGATGTGCTCCTGTGAGCGCTAAGCCTATGGGGATGGGTGCAAAAAGCTTAAGAGCGCGAGAAGATGTGACGCTCAAGATGACCAGGACAAAGCCAAAGGTCACGACAAATTCGGCTAATGCACAAGCCCACCAGCTATACTGACCAGGGGAGTGAATGCCAACCCCATTAGAACCAAAGTTCGCTGCTGTTGTAAACTCAGGTTTACCCAAGCAAATCAAAAACAGGATAGTAGATCCCCAAATTGCGCCGACAACCTGACCCCCGATATATGGCAAAACGTCCCGCAAAGGAAACCGATTAGCTACCCAAAAACCAATTGTGACTGAAGGGTTGATATGACATCCGCTGATATGACCAAAAGCATACGCAGCACTCAACAAGCTTAAGCCAAAAGCGATCGCCACCCCAGTAACTCCAACCCAAGGTACTGTACCAGAAATAACCGCAGTACCCACGCCCATCAGAACCAACCAAAGTGTACCTAGAGCTTCCACAAAACATCGTTTTGCTAACGAGTAATGATTCATCACAGACGTCCAGACCTGTTTCTACTACAGTTCACCATATCTGGCTCGACGCGATTGATAGTTGTGGACATATTAACCAGGCGTTCCAGGTTATCAAATACAAATTTACTCAGTCAAGAGTTTCCACGCCTGACGCTTAGAGTCAAGCTTTCGCCGCACCTGTAATGTATCTATCTGTGGCATATGCAACTCGACTAATTCCACTGTTTCCCGAACCAGTTCTTGAAGTGCATTAGCTGCAGAATATGCGGGTGTATGAAACAGGCTTTCAAGCCTTAAGGATAAGTTATCGGGAACAATATTCATTTTTTCGATAAATTTGCCCATTCTTTTAAACTGAAATGTCGAGTAATACAATCGGTTCAGCCCGGAAAGAACCCCAAGAATGTTTTGTGCAGCTTCAACGAGTATCTGATGCTGCCACAATGTAGCATCCCGTGTTGCAAAATAGTCTTGTTGCAAACCCCAAAGAGGGAAAAACTGTAAATGCCTTTCTACCATCGCCTGTGCTAGTGCGTCTGGGTAGCTAGCGGCTATGCTCTGCCATTTTTGGATTAATTCTTCTCCGTGCAAGGGAATGCAAATGAGAATTCCAGACAATGCTTTTTGCATAGGAGAGGTAACATCAAGCTCAGTCAAAATGGTTGCCATATCCTGCTCCCACGTAGCTATAGTTGTGTGACCAATTTGGCATTCTACACCGTTGACAAAATAAGCCTCTACTAAAGCGCCATAACTCCTGTCACCGAGAAACCAGATGCGCTCTGAGCCGTGATTTTGCTGACGTGCAATTTCTAGTTCTTCTTCAGATGGGAGTTCTTCATAATAAATGCTCATGTCTATATCTGAGTAATAGTCACACTGCCCTTCAGCAGCAGAACCTGTAACCATTGCTGCTTTTGCTTTAGGGTTACTGATATAAGCCTGAACATTGTGTTTTGCCAGTGCCAAGAGATAACTGCTTGCAGATTTCATCTCTTCAATGTGTTGCATTACGCTTTTCAATTAAATACAATACACGAGAATTGTAGGGGCACAGCAATGCTATGCCCCTACCCGTGGTGTACGCAACTGCTGCCTCTAATGTCAAAATTAGGACAGTACTCTCCAAGTATACGTTTCCTGTCTTTACCAGCTAACGAAGAAATCACAAAAAGCACTCAGAGGTAAAATTCCCATGCAACCCATAGGGAACATGATGCTTTAGATGCAACCTGGCAATAGGTCCCTTATTAAAATCTTTTGCATCCAAAATCACTACATCTGAGCGATGGTACTCGGAGTCATAAACCAAAGCCAGCACCCAGCCATCATCTTCCCTTTCAGAGTTAGGACGCGGTACAAAAACTGGCTCGCCAGTAAAACCACGCGGTGCAGCACTCCAAATTTGTCGTTCTCCCGACTCTAAATCAACTTTGACCAATGCTTGTGGGGGAGCAGTACCCGTTGCAGCATGAGCAGCACAAATATAAAAATAACGATAAGGATGACCAACTTTTTGCGGATGCATACTGGGAAAGTCACAGTGACGGCTATCGAGCAATTCCCTTTGCACTGTCTTATCCTTGAGATTGAGATAAAACCGCCATAATTGTCCGGGCTTGATAGCATCAAAATCGACTTGTCGGAAATCGCTTTCTGGTTCTAAAGTCGTTGGTATAGATTCGTAGCAAATCGAGTCAACTACAACTTCCTCCCCCATTTCATAAGCATTAACGTGGTGGAAGATAAAACCAGACTTAGCTTCTAGAGTTTGAACTCCCTTTGCTTCGGGGTCACGAGGAATGATGGTAATGCGAGTTGGTTGATGTGACTGAAATTTCATACAATCGGCAACAGCACGCATTCCCAAAACAAAAGGAATGACATCTAAGACAACAGGATTTTGAAAGAATATGCAGTAATTAGGGGTAATGGTAAAGTCGTGAATTGGGGCGAAACCCGGAACACTATGAGCAGACTTCCTAACCATAGACCCTTGGAGATCTTGCTCGAAAATCGTGATCTTGCTAGATAGCCCGAGTTTCATTGAAAAGTTCACTAAGCACGGTTCACCACCTTTTTGAGCGCAACTGGGATCTAACCGGGGATGCGCGCCAAAACCTTCTCCTTCTGACAAAACACCTTTAAAGCGTTCTTTGCCCAAAGTTTCCAACGTATAGGGATCAAGGCGATATGGCTCGGCTCCTTCCCAAAGTGCCAAGAGTTTACCCCCCCAGTAAATCACATTGGTGCTGGCAGTATTTTTGATTTTTAAGTCGAAGGCGTTAGATAGCCAACCACCAGGTTTTTGGGTTCCAAACACACCCCGATAAAGAATTTTGCCAGCTTTTTGCTCTTCTAAATACTCTTGAGTATGGATAAAGCGGTTGCGGAAGTGAGCATGACCATTGGAGAAGGTGATCCGGCAAATCATTCCATCTCCATCAAAAGGGTGATGAATGCGTTGTCCATTGATATCTAGCAAACCGGGACCATTCCGAAACAACGTACCGTGCAAATCTGGCGGAATTTGTCCTTCTACATCATCAATCCAATAATCAAACTCCTGCTTTAGGGATTCATATCCTCCCTGCCAATCTTCGTGAGTGTAAGATTTATCAGAAACTGTGGAGACACCTTTGTGAAGTTGAAAACTCTGCATATGTGTATATATTGAGTTTGGTGTATGAGTTCACAAGCAGTTATGACGGCACTGCAAAACGCATCGTGTAGCAACGGATGATTTAACAACCGTTGCCTTATTTATTTGTTTATTTGCTATTCAACTGGTTCAGACTCTGGCTGTCGCACCATCAAGTTTATTTGCTATTCAACTGGTTCAGATTCTGGTCGTCGCACCATCAACTTAGATATGAATTCAGGTAAAAATGATTGTTCCCTACTCTTTGTTGAAGTTGGTTGCAACTTTGATGTTGTTGGTGTCTCGGTTTGGGAGTCGGCACCAGGTAGCCAGTTAATAAATGGCAACGGTAGCAACGTGCTGAGGTTAGTAATGATGACCAACAGCCATAGGGAATCAAAGTTAGTTGCGGTGATGCCCAACAAATACATCAATCCTGCCCCCAATTGGTGGGACACCAGTCCAGCCAAATTTGTGACGGACATCAACAGGGCAAATAATGTCGCTTCTATTCCTTTTGGACAAAGCCTCGCCGCTAATACCAATACTGGCATATAAGCAATTTGCCCCATCACAGTCAAAATGAGGCTATCACCCAAACTGAACCAGCGGTCATCTATACCTAAAGCACGGTTAGCATGAGTCACCAACAGCAGCATGGTCATTCCCAGTGCTGTTGAGAATACAATACTCCAAGCAAAAATGACGCGAAAGGGAACGGTTTTGAGAAAGCGTTGAAAAATCCAAACACCAACAAGGGAAGCAACGCTTGTCACCAAACGTACTCGTCCCAGAAATTCTGGTTCAAAGTGCAGTTCATTGGTTGTGAAGAAGAAAAAAGCGGATTCGGCGCTTGGTGTCGCTAGCGAAATAAAGAGAAATACTGTCGGTAGCCAAATTGCTTTTTGAGTAACGGCTGTGCGTAGTTGTTGTAGCTGATGCCTAATTGACTCGAAATTTGAATGATCATCCTCGCTGGCGTCTTTGCTTACGGGCGGCTCAGCAATCAACCATGCAACGGCGGACACCAGAAGCGGAAATGAAGCAGTAATCCAAAAGACAGTCCGGGTAGTGAAATGCTCTAGGAGCATACCGCTGAAGTAGGCTGTTATCAACCCTCCTAAGGCTGTAGTTCCCCAGGTTAGGGATTGAAGAGAACCAGCTTGGGCTTGTGATTCGGCTCTTGCCCTTTCGACAACCAGTGAGTCAACAATCACATCGCTAACGGCGACGGAGAGGGAACCAAGGGCGATCGCCACCACAGCGGCGATGGGTGTGTGAACTATTGTTGCAAGACTCACCCAAGAAATCGCTCCCAGTATCCCAGATAAAACTAGGTATGGACGCCGTCGGTAGCCGAATATGGGCAAGCCATCAGACATGAAACCATATAGTGGCTTGATAATCCAAGGAAGGACAACAATCCCTAATAAAGCTGAAACTTGCGCCGGGGTTAACCCCAGTTCATCTTTAAAGAAGAAGCTGATGGCAAGACGTCCCAACCCTAAAACGCCTTGAACAAAGTAAACGGTAAGAATAGCGACTAACTCGGTAGTCGGTTCGTTACCGAAAAAAATCTTTTCTTTTACTGAGTCTTTGACCTTGGACAAGCCAGAGGAGGAAACCAGCATTGATAAATTATTTTTAAGATTTATCGACTTTTATATATCATAGCTATTTTCTCAGAGTCACGCTGTGGCTCGCCGAGCCACAATTGTCTCAACTCTCTTTACCCAAAGCTATCACGGCATTCTGCCCTCCAAATCCAAAGCTAAAACACAGCACATTGTGAATTTTCCTTTGACGCGCCTGTCTCACCAAATTCAAATCAAATTCCGAATTGCTTAGCCCAACACAAGGTGGTAATATTTGCTGCTTCATAGCCATCAGTGAAAGAGCGACGCCCAAGGCTCCTGATGCTCCTAGCGTATGACCTGTTGCCCCTTTTGTAGAACTCACTGCCACGCTTTTCGGAAATAAACGCTGTATCAAGATACTCTCAATGCGGTCATTAAGGAGAGTGGCTGTACCGTGAGCATGAATATAATCAATATCATTTGGACTCAGGTGACTGCGGTCAAGACATTGTTTCACGGCGGCGATCGCACTCTTGGCTTCTGGTTCTGGAGCATTCGCATGATATGCGTCTGCTGTCAAGCCAAAACCCAGAATTTGACCATAAACTCTTGCTTGGCGTTGATGTGCCAGTTGGGCTGATTCTAGAACAAATACCGCGCCCCCTTCGCCTAACACCAAGCCTTCACGGTGTAAATCAAACGGATATGCTCCGGTTTTCGCCAAGGCTCCCATTTGCTGGAACCCAGTTATGGTAAGGGGTGTAATCGGTGCTTCCACTGCACCAGCAATGACCCTTTGACATTGCCCAGTTTGGATAAGTAAAGCAGCTTGTGCGATCGCCCAAATTCCGGTAGCACAAGCTGCCATCGGTGCCAAAACAACTCCACAAGCACCTATTTCCCGTGCAGCTGCAATGGCATTCATATGAGGCAAGGTTTCCAACCAATTCTCTAAAGAAGATGAGGCACATGAGGGACTAGTACCTTCCTCATCCCCCCTATCCCCCACTCTCCTGTCCATCTGCCGCGCCATCTGCTCCCACAATCCCTGATAGCTACGACTCGAACCAATCACAACCCCACAATCTGGCAAAGGTGGAAACAATCCTGCATGTTTCAAAGCAGATGTAACAACCGACTGAGTCAGCACTCTCATGTGTGCTGGTTGTTTCGCAATCATTCCTAAAGGACGTGGTTCGAGTTCTGAAAATGGTTGATGCCATCTTATTCCAGATTGACCTGCTATTAACTGTTGCCAACTGTCCTCTAGGTTTTTGCCCAAAGCGGAAACTAGACCAATACCAGTGACAACAACAGCGACCAATTTCGTGGTTTACGGAGTAGGTGATTTGGAAAAGATAAAAAATATGAAGAATACAAGGAGGATGAGAAGATAATGGGAGTCATTTCTCCCCCTGCTCCCTCATCTTCCTCATCCTCCTCATCCTCCTCATCCCCCTTATCTTCCTCATTTCTAGTTGCTACTATCCAGCGTTTTTCAGATTTTCTGCGCCTTGGGTGACTTTAGCAGAATCAATGCGATCGCCCTGCTGAATTTTGTTCACCACGTCGAATCCGTTAGTCACATTGCCAAAAACAGCATAGCTACCATCCAGAAAACCCAAATCGGCTAAAGCGAAGTAAAACTGCGAGGAAGCAGAATCAGGCATTTGCGATCGCGCCATTGCCACTGCACCCTGCTTGTGCTGCAATACAGGTGGCTGAGTAACACCAGCCGCTTCTAATGTTTTGCTGTAAATCGGTTGCTCTGCGCCTTTTGGCTTAATCTCTAAAGGTATATACCGAATTTTTCCAGTTTTTGGATCGGTAAAACTTCCTGTTCCCAACCTATTTGCTGGAACTTTCGGGTCTTTACTTTGGGGATCGCCTCCTTGAACCACAAAAGGTTGGGGTTGGCGCACGACTCTATGAAAAACCAAGCCATCGTATACACCCTTTTGGACTAAATCGACGAAGTTACCAGCAGTAATTGGGGCATTTGTACCGTCTACTTCGATAGTGATGGGTGAACCTTTGACAGTCATAACCACCGTTGCTTTTCCTTCGAGTCGTGGTAAATCTTTCATTCCAGGAATACTCTCGCTTATATTTTCAGATACAGAGGTCGCCTCTGTGCTTGCCGTGTTAGCTGTATGAGTAGTTGTCTCGGCGGTTGAATTGGTGCTTGCTTCGGTAGCTGTGGATGTTGGGGAAGAATTAGAAGCAACTTGCTGTGTGGAACAGCCCCCCAACATCAACGCACCAACAATCATGAGAGTTACTAAAAATTGGGGAATTTTTAACCGCATTGCCAGTTACAGATACAACCACAGTATCTTAGCTTCTAAAGTCCTTCTAACGGCACACCCAAAAAGCGAGCTAACTCGGCACCTTGAACTTCTAACTCTTGTAACGACAAAGGTTGACCAACCCGTGTCAAGGGAATGTCTCGGCGACCCTTAACGCGTAGGTAAAGTGCGCGACGAGGATTAATACCTTCTCTGGCGTCAACTCGCACACATTGCACATCTTCTATACGGCAGTCAAGCTCAATTCTGCGGTTTTTCCCAGGATATCCCCAACGGAAGATTTTAATTGTGCCATTTTGGCGGTCAAACTCGTTGTATCCGCCTCCCACGTTCCATAAAACCGTCAGCCACAGGTACAAGGCTAAAAGTATGCCAGCAGTACCGTAGAACCCCATAACCAAACCTTGTGGGACGAAGGCAAGTTGAGTTGGGTCGGAAACTAGGAGTAAATTAATTTTGAGGTAGCTGGAAATACCAGCAAGCAAAAAGCCCGTGGCTCCTATAGAAACGACAGTTGCCCACCAGTAGTTGCTAAACCGACGAGAACCGAGAACCTTCTGATGTAAGACGCTTGAAGCAGAGCGATCGCCGTTTGGCGACTCACCTGTGTTAATGGTTGTTGATGCCGTCATGAACACTACCTTGGTGCGTGAGATCTTCCCTTTACAAAGTCTGCCATTGCAGCAGATGTATTGCAAGTTTAGCGAATTTCCACGCCTTCATTACCGAGTACCAAGCAATGAGTGGAAAAGGACTTACTCAGTTCACTCAGCACTTATTGCTCAGAACTTTAATTTTTAAGTTTTCTGAGAAAAGTTATGTCAGATTGTAAAAATTCTGATATTAATCATAAGTAGTGGGTTGAAGCTTTATACCTGATTTTTTCTGAAAATCAGGCACAAAGCACGACTAATGTGATAAGTTAAGAATCATTAAGTTTCTGCAAGCTGGATTACCAACTCGTGGAAACTATTGCGACACTGATATGAGAATTGCCGACTCAAAAGGCGGTAAGTTCTCATAATGCCCAGCAGCCTTAAACTGGCTGTAAGTGTCATAAAAGAAGTTAATTCCTCAAAAAAGTTGCAATTTTAGTAAAAAAGAGGATTTTAGTCCGATGACCATCGCAGTTGGACGCGCCCCTAGTAGCAGAGGGTGGTTTGACGTTCTCGACGACTGGTTGAAGCGTGACCGTTTCGTGTTCGTAGGTTGGTCAGGAATATTACTATTCCCCTGCGCCTTTCTAGCACTTGGCGGTTGGCTGACCGGTACGACGTTTGTAACGAGCTGGTATACGCACGGCTTAGCCTCATCGTACCTGGAAGGCTGCAACTTCCTAACAGTAGCCGTATCTACACCAGCAGACAGCATGGGACACTCGCTGTTGCTGTTGTGGGGACCAGAAGCACAAGGGGACTTCACCCGTTGGTGCCAATTAGGTGGGTTGTGGACATTCGTGGCGCTGCACGGAGCATTTGGTCTGATTGGCTTCATGCTGCGTCAATTTGAAATCGCACGTTTGGTAGGGATTCGTCCTTATAACGCGATCGCATTTTCTGCACCAATTGCGGTATTCGTCAGCGTCTTCTTGATGTACCCCTTGGGACAGTCTTCCTGGTTCTTCGCCCCCAGCTTTGGAGTGGCAGCAATTTTCCGCTTCCTGTTGTTCTTGCAAGGGTTCCACAACTGGACACTCAACCCCTTCCACATGATGGGAGTAGCGGGTGTACTTGGTGGAGCACTGCTGTGTGCTATCCACGGTGCAACAGTAGAGAACACCTTGTTTGAAGACGGCGATGCAGCGAACACCTTCCGCGCCTTCAACCCCACCCAAGCCGAAGAAACCTACTCGATGGTGACGGCAAACCGTTTCTGGTCACAGATCTTCGGGATTGCCTTCTCCAACAAGCGCTGGTTACACTTCTTCATGTTGTTTGTGCCAGTCACAGGCTTGTGGATGAGTGCAGTTGGTATTGTCGGTTTGGCACTCAACTTGCGGGCATATGACTTCGTGTCGCAAGAATTACGTGCGGCAGAAGACCCAGAGTTTGAAACTTTCTATACCAAGAACATTTTGTTGAACGAGGGTATCCGCGCTTGGATGGCTCCTCAAGATCAGCCTCACGAAAAATTTGTATTCCCAGAAGAGGTACTACCACGTGGTAACGCTCTCTAATAGATCTGTTGTTGCAGGTGGTCGTGATCAGGATTCCACCGGTTTTGCCTGGTGGGCTGGTAACGCTCGTCTGATCAATCTTTCCGGTAAGCTTTTGGGCGCTCATGTTGCCCACTCTGGCTTGATTGTATTTTGGGCTGGAGCGATGACCTTGTTTGAAGTCGCTCACTTCATTCCCGAAAAGCCCATGTACGAGCAGGGTTTAATCCTGCTTCCTCATATAGCAACTCTCGGTTGGGGTGTTGGTCCTGGCGGTGAAGTTATTGACACCTTCCCCTACTTTGTTGTAGGCGTACTGCACCTCATTTCCTCAGCTGTACTAGGTTTTGGCGGTATCTATCACGCTATCCGTGGTCCAGAAACCTTAGAAGAGTACTCCTCTTTCTTTGGTTACGACTGGAAAGACAAGAACAAGATGACCACCATCATCGGCTTCCACCTGATCATTTTGGGATGTGGTGCGCTGCTGTTGGTGCTGAAGGCAATGTTCTTCGGTGGTGTGTACGACACTTGGGCACCTGGCGGTGGTGATGTTCGCGTCATTACCAACCCCACACTCAACCCGGCGGTTATCTTTGGTTACTTGCTGAAGGCTCCCTTCGGTGGCGAAGGTTGGATCATCAGCGTCGATAACATGGAAGATATCATCGGCGGTCACATTTGGGTTGCCTTCATCTGCATTGCAGGCGGCATTTTCCACATCCTGACCAAGCCCTTTGGCTGGGCACGTCGCGCCTTAATCTGGTCTGGTGAGGCATACCTCTCCTACAGCATCGGCGCTGTGTCCCTGATGGCTTTCATTGCCTCGATCTTTGTTTGGTACAACAACACCGCTTACCCCAGCGAATTTTACGGTCCTACCGGTCCAGAAGCTTCTCAAGCTCAAGCTCTGACCTTCTTGATCCGTGACCAACGCTTAGGTGCTAACGTCGGTTCTGCTCAAGGTCCCACAGGCTTAGGTAAATACCTGATGCGCTCTCCTTCTGGTGAAATCATCTTCGGTGGTGAAACCATGCGCTTCTGGGATTTCCGTGGTCCTTGGTTGGAGCCTCTACGCGGTCCCAACGGTCTTGACCTGGATAAAATCAAGAACGATATTCAGCCATGGCAAGCTCGTCGCGCTGCTGAGTACATGACTCATGCTCCTTTGGGTTCTTTGAACTCTGTAGGTGGCGTGGCTACGGAGATCAACTCCTTCAACTACGTATCTCCTCGTGCTTGGTTGGCATGTTTCCACTTTGTCGTGGGTTTCTTCTTCCTGATTGGTCACTTGTGGCACGCTGGTCGCGCCCGTGCTGCTGCTGGTGGTTTCGAGAAAGGTATCAAC
Source organism: Scytonema sp. HK-05 (assembly GCF_963872035.1). Lineage (NCBI taxonomy): Bacteria > Bacillati > Cyanobacteriota > Cyanophyceae > Nostocales > Scytonemataceae > Scytonema > Scytonema sp. HK-05. Next base: position 52,017 of record NZ_CAWMYC010000092.1, on the reverse strand, counting down.
CGCGAAACTGAGCCAGTGTTGTCCATGAGGGAACTCGACTAATAGATTTCTTTCATCACTGACAATCACATAACTCAAAGCTCCTGTGTCAAAGCGGGAGCTTTTTCTTAGGGACTTCCAATTAAAAAAATCTTCAATTTGTTGTGATGCACCGAAACAATGGTGGGTTACGGCGCACTTTAGTTATCTGTAAAACCTCAACCCTCGTGCGCCGGAAGCCCCCGTACATAATGGATAATTTATTTTTTGGTACTCCCTTAGCGATGAATAATCAAATATAAATTAATAAAAAACCTTTTATCATTCGCAATATTTATACTTCATACTAATTTCATGACTGAGAAATTTACAATGACTGCTACTGAAGTTTTATGGGGGTGTGTATTATGGAAGATTATTTTCCAGATACCTTGCGATGGACAAACGAAGCCCAAGCAAAGTTGAAGAGTATTCCCTTCTTTGTCCGCGCCCAAGCTAAAGCACGAATTGAACAGCTGGCTCGTCAAGGGTCGCAAGAGATTGTGACAGCTGAGTTGGTTGAGCAAGCTAGGATTGAGTTTGGGCAGTAGAAATGAAACAAGCCCTCCAAAAATAATACAAACAACCCTGGTTTTCATTTCACTTCCCCTCACAGGGACGGAAACTCTATCTAAATGGAGGAATGAACAATATTAGGATTGAGGATTGAGTTAAATTAAGTCAGAGGAATGACTCTGCGGCTTAGTTTAACAAATCCCCATATACTTTTCGCCCTTCTTAATGGCAAGATAACGAGGTATCTAGAAATAAGGTAAAAATATTTAGTCCAAAGCCAAAACAGAAAAGAAACTTAAATAAATTTGTATTTGTTTTTTCAACTAGAGTATTACCATCAAAGGTTTTTGGATCTTTAAGGCGGTTTAGTGTTGCAAAAGCCAATACCCCAAACGAAGCAAACCGAATACACCATTTAATAAATGGTATGGACTGGGGGAAAAAGATATCACATCCGCATTTTATCAATAGAGCGCATAAAAAACCCATCGAAGTGGATACAAGAATCAAATAGAGGGCTTCTTTACGCCCCTTCTCTGCTTCGCTGATAAGGTGGTTATAAAACTCTCTACGCTCTTCTTGTGCATCACGCTTTTCTTGTATATCAAGCTTTTTATCACGCTCAAGCACTTCGTTTAAAAATTTATCCGAATCGCATAGTAATAGAATTACGTCTTGTACCTGCCTCATAACAGTTTCACCATGATATTGGCATGGAGCTTTAGCTTGACTCATGAAGTTACGGTAAAATTGCCATCATTTTTTATACACAGTGATAAAACCAAATTCCGTAAAGGGTCTCAAAATACATAACTAACATAAAGTATGGACTATACTCTGTGGTTGAAGAAAGACAGAATTCCCAAAAAGAAGAGATAGCAAGCATTCTCAAACCCGCAATGCAGGTTTTTCCACGTATCTTGCCTCAATGCCCTCACGGGGATGGAAACATAATAAATCACTGCTTTTTCTTCTATTGAATTCATTTGAAAATGGCTAAAAGAGTGAAGAGCGAGAAGTTTTTATTCCTCACTCTTCCCATCTATCAAGTCATCGCGGGGGTCAAACAATCGTCACAAGTTAAATCGGAAGATTGCAAGACTACATCAACGCATTTCTGACACTCGCAAAGATTGGCATTTTAAGTTAGCCCATAAGCTTTGCAATAATGCAGGAATGATTTTTGTTGAAGATATCGATTTCCGTGTGTGGGCTAAAGGGATGTTCTGCAAGTATACTCTTGATGCTGGATTTGGGCAATTTGTCTCAATCTTGCAATGGGTATGTTGGAAACGGGGGGTGTATTTTGCGAAAGTAGACAAGGACTACACATCTCAAGTTTGCCCTCAATGTGATGCCCACACGGGGAAAAAAGAACTGAAGGATAGGGTTCACAACTGTCCTGAATGCGGCTACACGACACATCGAGATGTGGCAGCCGCACAAGTGATCCGTAACAGAGGGGTCAACGCGCTGGGACGCAGCGTGGAACAAAATGCTTGTGGAGACGGTCTGACGGGGACTGGTGACAGTCTAGTTAAGAGTCGAAGAGACAGCGAAGTTGGGGTTACGAGGCACGGCTGAAGCCTGCCTCGTAACATCCGCATGAGTTTCCCCGTCGCTGTCTTCGCGGGGAGTACGTCAATTAATACGCATCCATTGGCAGACAAGAGCAAACAAAATTCCTATCCCCATAGGCGGAGTCAATACGACCTACACTGGGCCAGAATTTGTGTTCGCGAGTCCACGGTGCAGGGTAAGCAGCTTGTTCCCGAGAATAGGGATGATTCCATTCTCCAACAATGAGGCTTTCTGCTGTATGGGGTGCATTCTTCAAGACGTTGTCTTCAACATCCATTTTGCCTGATTCAATTTCCGCGATTTCTTGACGAATGGCAATCATCGCATCGCAGAAACGATCTAACTCCTCTTTGGATTCGCTTTCTGTGGGTTCTACCATGATTGTACCTGCCACGGGCCAGGAGACGGTTGGCGCATGGAAGCCGTAATCCATCAAGCGTTTGGCAACGTCATCGATTTCGATAGAAGCAGATTTTTTGAGGGAACGCAAATCCAAAATGCACTCATGAGCAACTAAACCATTTTTCCCTTTGTACAAAACCGGATAGTAAGGCTCAAGTTTCTTGGCGATGTAGTTAGCATTGAGAATTGCCACTTTGGTTGCTTCGGTCAAACCATCTGCACCCATCATGGCAATATACATCCAAGAAATCACAAGGATGCTAGCACTTCCCCAAGGCGCAGCAGCGATCGCACCAATGTTTTGTTCACCGCCCATTTCCACAACAGCGTGTCCGGGGAGAAAAGGTACGAGATGGGAAGCGACGCCAATCGGTCCCATACCAGGACCACCGCCACCGTGAGGAATGCAGAAGGTTTTATGCAGGTTCAAGTGACAGACATCCGCGCCGATATCCCCAGGACGACAAAGCCCCACTTGAGCGTTCATATTCGCCCCATCCATGTAAACTTGTCCACCGTGAGCATGAACAACAGCGCAAATTTCCTGAATTTGCTCCTCGAACACACCGTGAGTTGAGGGATATGTCACCATTAAAGCTGCAAGTTCTTTGCTATGCTTTTGAGCCTTAGCCTTGAGGTCATCTAAGTCAACATTACCCTCAGAGTCACAAGCAACAGCAACCACCTTCATCCCACACATCACAGCACTTGCAGGATTTGTCCCGTGTGCCGATGTAGGAATTAGACAGACGTTGCGGTGTGCTTCAGAGCGGCTTTCGTGATACTGTCTGATGACCAGTAACCCCGTGTATTCGCCCTGAGAACCAGCATTCGGTTGCAGCGAAATCCCCGCAAACCCCGTAATTTCAGCTAACCATTCCTCAAGCTGCTGGAACAGGATTTGATAACCTCGTGTTTGCGACAGTGGTGCAAAAGGATGTATTTTGCCAAACTCAGCCCATGTTACTGGTATCATTTCAGATGTCGCATTCAGTTTCATCGTGCATGACCCCAAGGGAATCATCGATGTCGTCAACGACAAATCCTTAGTTTCCAGCTTGTGTAAGTAACGCAACAACTCAGTTTCTGAGTGATAGCGGTTGAAGACGGGATGAGTTAGGTAGCTGGTGGTGCGGGGCTGAGGGAGGTGGGGAGATGAGGGAGTGAGGGAGTGAGGGAGTGAGGGAGATGAGGGAGATGAGGAGCAAAATACTTCTTCAAGGGTAAAGGGTAGTTCATCGCCAAGAGCGAAAATTTCTAGCAGATCGATTAAGTCTTTTTCTGTAGTGGTTTCGTCTAGAGATATACCTACAGTCGTGGCATTGAAAATGCGTATGTTAATTTTACGTGCTTCGCAAGCTTGTAAAAGCTTATTTAAACTGCGTTTTCCTAAATCTACTCGTAGGGTATCAAAAAAATGTTCGGAACCGATGCTGTAACCCAGACGCTTTAATCCTTCCGCTAGGATCACAGTCATCTGGTGGATATCCTCGGCAATTCTTTTTAACCCAGCCGAACCGTGGTAGACAGCATACATACTTGCCATCACTGCCAGCAACACCTGTGCTGTACAAATATTACTGGTCGCTTTCTCGCGGCGGATATGCTGTTCGCGGGTTTGCAAGGCAAGACGCAACGCAGGTTTACCCTGAGCATCTTTTGATACACCTACAATCCGCCCTGGAACCTGCCGCTTATACTCTTCCTTGGTGGCAAAGTAAGCTGCGTGAGGTCCACCGTAGCCTAAGGGAATACCGAACCGCTGAGTGCTTCCCACGGCAATATCAGCGCCAAATTCGCCAGGGGGTGTTAGCAAAGTTAGACTTAAGGGGTCTGCAGCTACCGTTACCAATGCTCCCTCAGCATGTGCCTTTTCTACAAAAGCGCGGTAGTCGTAGATTGTGCCATCAGTGGCGGGGTATTGGAGAATTGCCCCAAAAATAGGCTCAGAAAAATCAAAGGTTTGATGGTCACCGACAATAATGTTAATTCCCAAAGGTTGGGCACGTGTTTGCAACACGTCTATGGTTTGGGGATGACAGTCACGAGAGACAAAATAGGTATTTGCTTTATTTTTGCAAACACCGTAGCTCATGCTCATCGCTTCTGCTGCTGCTGTGGCTTCATCTAGCAATGAAGCATTGGCAATTTCCAAACCTGTTAGGTCAATAATCATGGTTTGGAAATTCAACAGCGCTTCTAGTCGTCCTTGGGCAATTTCTGGTTGATAGGGAGTGTATGCGGTATACCAACCAGGATTTTCGAGAATATTGCGTGCAATTACAGGTGGGGTGATACAGTCGTAGTACCCCATGCCAATAAACGAGCGGAAAACTTGATTTTTGGAAGCTATTTCCTTCAGCTTAACAAGTGCTGCGTACTCACTTTGTGCTTCTGGTAACTCTAATGGGCGAGATAACCGGATTCCCTGCGGTACTGCTTGGTCAATAAGTTCATCAAGAGGCGAAAAACAGTCAGAGGATTCTCCCGTTTTATGGCCTTTGATATACTCCAATACCTCTAGCATTTGCTGGATGTCATTGGGTGATGGTCCAATGTGGCGTTCTCTAAAAGAACTTATTTGAATTTTTTCCCCCAGCATCTGCTGATGGTTTGATTTGGGACGAGGAACATTGAGTACCACAAATTGCTCTCCAGACGCGACTACTTCATATTTTGCAACAAGTATCTTTGACGCGTTGGCTATGTGTGATTAATTTATCTAAATTTTTTGATATTTTTCCGGAGGAGACGAAGGGGGGAGGAGTTTCTCTCTTATCCCCACGGCCGTTGGTACAACGGGGGGAACCCCCCGAGGTTTACCCGGAGGGAAATTCTCCTCTCCTGACGGAGACGCTGCGCGAAAGCAACTTCTGTGCGCAACGCACTGCCTCCTCATTTCCTCTACCCTTCTATCTGGCTACTATACTCACCTGCAGTCAAGGCATCATCAATGTCACCAGGATCGTTGACGCGTACTTTCAGCAACCAGCCTTCCCCATAAGGATCTTCTGCCAATTGTTCGGGTGATTCTATCAAGGCTTCATTACGTTCTATGACTGTACCAGTCACTGGGGAATTAAGGTCTTCCACAGCTTTCACCGATTCAATTGTGCCAAAGGTGTCTTCCTTGGTGACAGCGTCGCCGATTTCTGGGAGTTCCAAAAACACAATGTCACCCAATTGATCTACGGCAAAGGCGGTAATGCCAATGGTGGCAATTTCGCCCTCAAGACGCACGTATTCATGAGTATCCAGGTATCTTAAATCTTCAGGATATTCAAAAGACATACCACTTCCTCTTCCACATCAACAAATTACACCCCTAAGCGCGATTAATACCATATTTGTTTGAAAGCTTACCAGTTCCAAGCAATTAGCCCTAAGTGTAGATCACTCAGTACTTAGCACTGGGTATTCAGCACTGTTCGGTCGATTAACCACACAGGGGATTAAGTCACTGACAACAGATTATTCCTCAAAAACCTGAGCGGTTATCAGTTATTAATCCGATTTTTTGACCGATAAAACGGACGTTTTACCACAACCGCTGGGTAAGCTTTACCACGAATTTCCACTTCTAGCTGCTGACTAACAGTTGCTAGTTCGGTGGGAACGTAGGCTAAGGCAATGGGATAACCAAGCGTTGGTGATAGTGTACCACTAGTCACTTCTCCAACTACCATACCTTGTGATAGTACTTGGTAGGCGTGACGGGCAATGTTGCGTCCTTGCAGTTGCAAACCTACCAGTCGGCGTTGAACTCCATTGGCTTTTTGCCGTTCCAAGATTGACCGACCGATAAAGTCACCTTTCGTGTCAAGATGAACCAGCCAACCTAAACCAGCTTCCATTGGGGTAGTCGTGTCGTCGATATCTTGCCCGTAAAGTGCCATTGCTGCTTCTAGCCTTAGGGTGTCTCTCGCACCCAGTCCTGCCGGAATGACACCCGCTTTGACTAGACTTCGCCATAATTCTAGCCCAACATCTGGATCTACCATCACTTCAAAGCCATCTTCCCCAGTGTAACCTGTGCGGGCAATAAATCCTGGTTTACCCAGTACTGTCGCCTCCAAGTGTCCAAATGCTTTGACTGGAGTTAAGTCTTCTTGCACAAAGGACTGAAGGATGCTACTAGCTTTTGGTCCTTGCACGGCAATTAACACTTTTTCAGGTGAAATGTCTTGGAATTTCATCTCATTCTGGTCAAGGTGTTGCAAGAGCCATGCTTTATCCTTACTAGTGGTAGCAGCATTGACAATCATCACTCCCCGTTGTTCACCAGTGCTGTCTTCGCCTTGGTAGTAAAAAATGATGTCGTCGATGATGCCAGCTTGAGGATTTAATAATACAGTATATTGCGCTGCCCCTTGCTGCAAGCGGCTTAAGTCTGAAGGAACTAAATATTGGAGTTGCGAAATCAGGTTTTTCCCTTGGAGGGTAAATTTGCCCATGTGGGAAATATCAAACATTCCTGCTGCATTTCTGACAGCTTCATGTTCCTGAAGAATGCCAACAAACTGCACCGGCATTTCCCAACCGCCAAAGCTGGTGAGTCGTGCTTTCAGTTCTTGTGCAAGTTCATATAAAGGCGATCGCGCTAAGGATAAGGCAATTTCTTCTTGATTAGCCACAGGTCTTTTTGTTATCGTTGGTCAACTGTGTATAATTATGTCTTTTAAATCTCGCGCAAAGACGCGCTTGACGCTAAGAAAACAAGGTAATCTAAATATTTTGCAAAGACATAGAGAATTGGTATTATTTCTTAATCGCGATTTTTTCATCAGTATTTAGGAATATTCCTTCAAAAACCCCGTTCTAACATCACAAGAACAGCATCTTATTATCAGGAGCTATCTATGAAAAGGCGTTCTGCCTTACGTGCTTTGCTATTTACCGCAGGGTTTATGATTCCTGCCTGCACTCAAACGCAGAACTCTACTCAAAACCAGGTATCAAGTAGTCAAACCCAAGCAACTGCTACTAAGAACTCGGGAGCAGTAGAACTGACTTTGGTTGGTTATGGAGTGGCTAAAGCGCTTTACTCCAAAATGATTCCTGCCTTTCAGCAAGAGTGGAAGGCAAAAACAGGTCAAGATGTCAAGTTCAAAGAATCCTATGGTGGTTCTGGAGCACAAACTAGAGCAATTTTGGGTGGCTTGCAAGCCGACATTTTAGCTCAGAATCTCCAAAGCAATTTAGACCCTTTAGTAGAAAAAGGCTTTGTCAGCAAAGATTGGAGCCAAAGATTACCCAATCAGGCTTCGCCCGCCAGCTCGGTAATGGTTATCGTCACAAGACCAGGAAATCCCAAGCAAATTCAGAACTGGAGCGACCTCGCTCGTGATGGTGTGTCAATTGTGGCAATCAACCCGCAAACTGGTGGTAACGCTCGCTGGGGTATATTAGCAGGGTACGGTTCTATTCTCAAGTCTCAAGGAGAACAGGCAGCACAAGATTATCTCAAAGGTTTCGTCAAAAACATTAAGACCTTGGTCAGCAATGGACGAGAGGCAACAGATACATTTGTGAAAAATAAAATCGGTGATGCACTCGTCACATTTGAGAACGAAATTATCTTTGCCAACAACGTCATTCCTGAAGATTATCCTTATATAGTACCAGCAAGTAACATCCAGGTCGATTTTCCAGTCACGGTTGTTGACAAGATAGTAGACAAACGGGGAACCCGCGAAGTGGCAGAAGCGTTTACCAAGTTTTTGTTTTCACCTAAAGGACAAGAAATCTATGCTCAGTTAGGCTACCGTCCAATAGAGCAAAAGGCATACCAGCAACAAGCCAAGCTTTACAAGCCTGTGAAAACACTTTATAAAATAGCCGATTTTGGTGGCTGGAAACCCGTAGACCAGAAGCTTTTTGCAGATGGAGCATTATTCGATTCTGCTCAAGCAGCAGCCAGAACCCAATAACCTCAATGGTAGCTACCTCTGATACCCTCTCTACTCAAGGCTTTCATAAGTCACTTTTGCAGGGTTTAGCCCTGACTTACATTAGCTTTATCGTTCTGCTGCCTTTAAGCGTTATCTTCTTAGAGGCTTCCAAACGCTCTTGGCAAGAATTATGGCAGGTGATCACTGCTCCTGTTGCTGTGGAGGCGTATAAGCTTTCCTTTGGTGCTGCTTTGTTGGCAGCCCTAATTAACAGTGTTTTCGGCGTCATCCTTGCTTGGATATTAGTACGCTATGAGTTTCCAGGCAGACGCCTAGCAGATGGTTTGGTGGATTTGCCCTTTGCCATGCCTTCAGTGGTTGCTGGAATTGCTTTGGTGTCTCTGTACGGTTCTGGTGGAGTCCTTGGACATTACCTCGATCCCGGAACATTCTTAGGAAATAGCTTGCGATCGCTGGGTATTCAGCAAGTGAACTTGACCTCATCTGTGGTAGGAGTTGTTTTTGCGAAAGTCTTCGTGACGCTTCCTTTTGTGGTGAGAACGGTGCAGCCGGTTCTCATGGAAATTGAACCAGAGGTAGAGGAAGCAGCACACATCCTGGGAGCAAATGCTTGGCAAACGTTTTGGCGAGTCATTTTTCCGCAATTACTGCCTGCGATATTGACCGGTTTTACGCTGGCTTTTGCACGTGCTGTTGGGGAGTACGGCGTAGTTTTGATAATTTCGGGCAATATTCCTTATGAAACGATGATTAGCTCTGTCTACATTTACCGTCGGTTGGAACAATATGACTATAGCGGTGCAACGGCGGTGGCGATCGTGCTGTTGATGTTTTCTCTAGTCATTTTGATTTGTACCAATCTATTGCAATGGTGGAGTCGGCGGTATGAGAATTAGCTCAAAAGCCAAGCCACAATCGTTGCCTTGGGGACGCTATTTGTTGATTGCTTTAGGTCTGTCTTTCCTAGTCATCGTCGTTGTTCTTCCTTTAGTGACTATTTTTTATCAAGCGTTTACCAATGGTATCGAGGCTTACTGGACAGGAATTACGACACCAGAAGCTCGTCATGCCATCTTTTTAACAGTGGCGATCGCCTTAGTCGCAGTTCCTATGAATACTGGGTTTGGGATTTTAATTGCCTGGATTTTGGCGCGATACTCATTTCCTGGTAAGATTTTACTGTTAGGAATTATAGACTTACCATTAGCCATTTCACCCACGGTTGTGGGTTTAATGTTCATCCTTCTCTATAGTCAAACTGTCGGTCTGTTTGGTTCTTGGTTAGAAGCAACCAACATCAAAATCATCTTCGCTTTGCCAGGAATGATTTTTACAACTTTGTTTGTCACACTCCCGTTTGTGATCCGAGAGGTGCTACCTACACTGCAAAGCATGGAATTAGCACAAGAGGAAGCAGCTCAAACACTAGGAGCAAATTCCTGGCAGACTTTTTGGCGCGTGACTTTTCCTTCGATTCGCTGGGCGTTACTTTACGGGGTGATACTTTGTACATCTAGAGCAATTGGGGAGTTTGGAGCCGTCTCGGTGGTTTCAGGCAAACTGATTGGAGAAACAAACACGCTAACATTGCACATCGAACGAGTCTACAGCGAATACGATACGATCGCTGCTTTTGCCTGTGCGTCGCTTCTGGCTTTGTTAGCATTGCTGACGCTAATTGGACAGGAGTTACTGCGTACAGCAGACAAACCCCGGAGTTTTGCATTATCGCAAGTTTTTAAGAGGGATTAGGCGATCGCGTGTACATAACTAGGCTTTGCGGCTAAAATTGTCCTAGTTAAAAAACAGGGTGGCGATAAATTGACTCATCGACCAAAGTTGTCGTTGTGAGTTGAGTCATGTTGTGTTTGCGGCGTAAGTCTAACAAATCTTTGGGTCTCTACCACAAAAGCCCATTCCCAACAACTGGTAAAAAAGAATTTGTTTTTACTATTCCGTAACCTACAAAGCGCATCCTTGAGGAATTGCATGAGTACAAATGAATCAAATGCTAAGGAAAGCATAATCTGCACTTGGTGTAGCTATGATGCAAATCCTATTGGGGCTAAGTACTGTCAAAAATGCGGCAAACCCCTTGTGGTTTCTTCTGTAGCTATTCAAGAGAGAATGACTAGGTCTACACTGTTTGTGACTGGGGTTAGTTTATCAGCCATACTCTTGCTGCTTGTTGGTGTGGGAGGCTACTTTTTCTGGCAGCAAGCCCAATCGTCACTAAATGTTAGCACTGAAAACATTTCTTCCAACAATTCATCTTCCAACAATTCAGACATTCGATCTTACACTTCCATGAAGGAAGTCCCGAAAGTGCCAGAAGGAACATTTAACTTTGGTGGTTCGCTTATTTTTGCATCTCTGGTTGCTCAAGGCACACACAAGGCTATCAACCAAGCTCACCCTAATTTTATCCTACGCTACACCGATCCAGTTGACAACCAACCTGGTACTGGTAAAGGAATTGAAATGCTGCTCAATGGTCAACTTAGCTTTGCCCTATCCGGTCGTCCTCTTGAGGATGCTGAGTATAAACAGGCAACTGAGCGCGGTTTTAAACTGGATCAGGTCGCCGTTGCTATTGATGGGCTTGGCTCCTATACTCATCCAGATATTTCCATCCCTGGTCTTTCCGTAGCTCAACTCCAGGACATTTACACAGGCAAAATCACCAACTGGAAAGAGGTCGGAGGACCAAACTTACCGATTGTCCCTTTCAGTATAAATACTAAAACTACAGCATTACTTAAAACGCTTCTTGGTTCAAAAGTTGGTAGTGTTAGCCCTAAAGTGCGATCCAGCCGAGACTATACTGTACTTGTTCGTGATGTAGCCTCTACCCCAGGAGCCATTGGTATCGGCGCAGCGATGCTAGTAGCCACTCAGCAGACGGTTCGCCCTGTAGCCTTGGCTCCTGGTGACAGCAAGCAGTATGTCCCAGTTGTCACGGATGGTCAACTGAATATAAAAGCCTTCCAGAATGCTACTTACCCCATAACCAGGTATTTGTATGTCATCATCCGTCGGGACGGTAGAGCAGATGAACAAGCTGGAGTCGCCTATGGTAATCTATTGCTGTCTAAAGAAGGTCAAAAATTTGTCGAAAAAGCGGGCTTAGTACCAATACGGTGAGAAATGACTCAGGAAAACTATATATCAAACGAAAACCTTGATTCATTGCTAGGAGAGTATGCTCATCCCCAAGGATATCTAGAGTATGTCAACACTTTACCGTTTCTGGGTCGTCTCCACTGTTCCACTCGACAAATTGAGGCTGGAAGTTGGCAGGAGATTCTACTTGACTACGAAGTTGGTGCTTCTGGAATTGCAGACGGTGCTTGGATTAAGGTAACGTTCAAGTTTTACTCAGACTGGGGACTGTTTCAGACGGAAGACCCCAAGGCGGCTAACTATCTTTCAGCAGAATACCAAGCTCGTTCTCCTCTTCCTGGTGAGAGTCCCGCAACAGTGCAGTCACTCAAGGTTCGGTTTGACCAGAAGGGGCATGAACGTCCTTATCAGAAGGCAATTATTGTGGATATTGTCGATGGTTACATCAAACCAGGCGACCATATTTTGATTCGGTTGGGCGATCGCCGTGCTGGAGGACCAGGAACAAGGGTACAAACTTTTGTTGAGCAAGGCTTCCGCTTCCGTGCTTACATTGACCCCGTTGGCACCTCTCGCTTTGCCGAAATTCCCGGCGATGTCGTGATTGATATTGTGCCAGGACCACCTGCCAAACTTGCAATTGTCACTCCGCGACTGGTCAAGGCAGGTATTTCGTTTCCTGTAATAATACGGTCAGAAGATGTTTGGGGAAATACTTGTTGGGGCTTGGGAGGACAACTGCAGTTAACAGGTCATAATTCATCTAGAAGTTTACAAGAGCAGTTGCTGGATTTGCCAGAGCAAGGTTGGGCTGTGGCAAAAACCACCTTGACTTTGGATGCAGATGAAGAAATAATACTCCAGGCGACTTTGATAGGAACTAATTTACAAAGCCCTCCCACTCCTATCACAGCAGATAGCAACCTAGCTTATCCTCGTGCCTTTTTTGCTGACCTTCATGTCCACTCCAACAACACAGTAGGAACAAATAGTACGGAGTATAATTTCGCCTACGGTCGAGATGTTGCCGGGTTGGATGTTTTGGGTTATACGGCAAATGATTTTAATATTACCGAGGAGCGGTGGAAGCAAGATGTGAAACTGTGTCGGGAGGTGACGCAGGAAGGCGAGTTTCTTTGTTATCCGGGTACAGAGTGGTGTGGAAATTCCGCTGCGGGGGGCGATCGCAATGTCGTTTTCTTAGGCGACGAAGTCTTATTCCCCTATGATCGCCAAGGAAAGCTCGTTCGTTCCTTCGAGTGGAATGAAGACATGAAAGGCAAACAACTGCTTCCCGGTGCTTGGCCTGTAGATAAACTTTATGCTGCATATATTCACAATCCAGAGCAGCACCTACTGATTCCCCACATCGGCGGACGGCGTGCTATTTTAGACTGGCATCACCCCAAACTCGAACGTCTGATAGAAATTGGTTCTGCTTGGGGACACTTCCCTTGGTTTTATCAAGATGCCATTAGTCGAGGATATAAAGTTGGGGTGTCAGCCAACGGCGATGAACATCGCGGACGTTGTGGCGGTGGCGTTCCTGGGACAGCGGTTTTTGGGGTCAATGGTGGAGTAACGGGGATTATTTCGCCTTCGTTGACAAAGTTAGATATTAATCATGCCTTGCGTTCTCGTCATACCTGGGCTACAACAGGCGATCGCCTAGTTGCTTTGCTTTGGTCAGGATCGCACATTCAAGGGGATGAATTGACTGCATCCGGTGCAGTGACTCTTCACTATCGATTGTTAGGCACAAGCGGCTGGGACGAAATTGCTGCATACACTCACAATGGGTTACTCTGGCATCGCAACCTCCAGTCGGAAGCAGGTTACGCTGCAAATAAAATTCGCCTGCGCTGGGGTGGTTCGCGAATTAAAGACCGCTATCGTTGGGCTGAGTGGCGTGGAACCTTGGAATTTTCCAATACTTTAGTTCAGAGCTATCAGCCTCATGGTTTGGAACATCCAGAGGAATATGTTAGACGAGATGGACCACTGAAACTAGAGTTTAGCTCAGATACCTACGGCGACTCTGATGCAATTGAAATCGAACTTTCTGATTTACTCCACGCTCACTTCGAGCTGCATGTTGAAATCGGTAGTTACATGAAGGTAGGAAGCCCACTACGGCGAAATCCTTACATCCATTGCCCGGAATTTAGCTGGGAATTTTCCGGTAAAGACCTGATCAACAAAGGAATTTTGCGGCAAGAATTGGGAGGAGCAGAGCTTTTCATTGCGGTAGAACGCTTAAGTGCAACTCCTATGCCAAGAGATGTTAGTGGTAGCTTTATACTAGAACCTCAGTCCAGTCCCCACGGTTTTCTGCCAATCTATATTTCAGGTCGTCAGGTTGATGATTCTAAGGTCTGGACTAGTCCTGTGTTTATCACGTTTGAAAATTAATTTGGGATACTCGCCGAGAAACCCGCTTTCTTAATAAGGTTTAATAATGAATGATGGCAATGTTGAGATTTATTAAGTGGGCATTATCAGGTATCGGCAAGTCCTAGCTGGGTTGATCTTAGCTATAGTTCTTTTCTTGTTTCCCCTGTCGGCAGAAGCAGCAAGTTCTTCCAGTATCAGCCGTTCTGCAGGCAATGCACTCAAAGGTCAGGATTTCTCTGGTCAAAGCTTAATTGGAAAAGAGTATAATAATCTCAATCTGGAGAACGCTAACTTTAGCGATGCTGATTTGCGTGGAGGCGTTTTTAACGGTTCTGTATTGCAGGGAGTAAACCTGCATGGTCTAGATTTTAGGCATCTTCCTAGTTTTCTAGTTCAAACTTCTTTAACCCAGCATCACTGGGTCTTTCTTCATGTCTGAGTCTAAAGTCCAGAAATAAAGGCGATCGCGCTAAGGATAGGGCAATTTCTTCTTGATTAGCCGCAGGTAGTTTTGCTGTCGTAGATTAACATCTATCAAGACATAGTGGGAGGGTGAGAACCCCTACCTTTTAATCCGGGGCGGGGTCTTACACGTAAAAAAATTAGCCAGCGTTACTACTACGAATACTCGTCATCATCCATAGATCAACCTTCACATTGGCTGGCTGATTTTTTAGGGGACAATGCGTCGGATGAAACCCGACTCAACAGGTTTTAAAGAGTTGTTTCTTTTTCAGGAACTTTGCACGCTTCAAATGCGTCATAATCAATATAGCGCCGGCTCACGCCAAACCATTGTAGGAAAGTCTTCCGCTTCATGCCCAGAGAACCGATAATGACACTAGCTTCTGAGAAAAAGACTTAGGAACTGAATCTTTAAATCCATCCGAGGGGGGACGCCTCTTAGATGTAAAACTAAAATGCTTGTTGAGACGGTCTGGCGGGGAGTAAGTCACGAGGCTGCTCTAGTTAAGAGTCTAAGAAACAGCGAACTTGGGTGTAACAGCATGACCTTGGTCTGCTGTGGAACAACTTTTAAGAATCCCTGCGCATTTATGCCAGGGAGTACGTCAAATATCCTACGGCATGATTCTTCATAGGCAGTGTTGGCAGGACATCGCCTCTACTCACCTTCCCCATCTGCCAAAGTAGCAAAATACCGTACGGCTCGCACTAAATCATCCGGTGTGCCAATATCAAGGTAAGTACCATCAGTAAATGCTTCTGCTTCTACGTGAAAACCTTTATTTATAGCAGCTTGAATGATATCGCCAATAGGTATTTCTGGTAGCTGTGATAAATTGCTCTTCGCCTTAAGAGTTATCAGATACTCATGTAAAAACTGTGTAAAAGCAGGTGTCCAAACCGCAATGCCCCACATATAAGGCAAATCTGACTGGGGAGGTTTTTCGATTATCAAACGGACTTTACCTTTATCGTCAAAGTCAACCATACCCGCTTTTTGAGGTTTATCCGTAGGGAATAGTCCCAAGACGACATCGGCGTTACTAACCTCAAGGCGTGAGAGTACCCGTACATAGGCATCTTCAGGTTGAAACAAAATATCAGGAAAACCTAAGGCTACGACAGCATCTTGGACAAAAGGATAAGCCTGATCCAACGTGAAAGGTACACCATAACCCAAACCCATGATGAGATAGCCCAAGTTCATCGAAAGCATTGTGCCATCTCCAAAATATGCCGGAATATCCCACTTACCAGGACGCAGTATAAAGTATGCCTTATCAATCCCTGCCAGTTGCATTTTTTCTAACAGATATTGAGAAACTACCTTCGGTCGCCAGTTAGATTTAACACCAAAGTCTTGAAAACCAACCGGATATAACTCTTTGCTAAGCGGTAAAGGAGAAATGCGGGTTGCCTGTCCACCAGCAGGTAGCAGTCCGATGATTTGACGCTTGGTCATAGGTAATTAAAAATTAATAGTTAAAAATTATTTGCCCCCATTGGGTAAATATTTTAACTGGCAGGTATCACATAATAAGCAGTAATCGGTAAATTCAATAACTATAGACTAATGACTGATGACAAATGACTAAAAAAATATCCCCCTTCTTCAGAAGCGCAGTTGTGAACAGACGGCAAAAGGAGGGGGTTTCTTACGTTTTATTTCGTTGCAGAAATTACTTGACAGAGACGGCATCAACATCGATAGTGTTGGCGGTGGAGGTGGAATTCTCGGCAGTATTGGCGGCTTTGACGTCCACATTACCCTTACGCTCTTTAAAGCCTTCTATCATGAGCCCAGATACCTCAGTAACGAGCAATGTCAACAGAAAGACATCATCAATTTCTCCCACAATGGGGATGACGTCTGGAAGAAAATCAATTGGGCTGACAAAATAAAGCAGTGTTCCTAAAATTACCCACCAGCGATACTTAGGGTTACGTAGTAAATTGCGGTACCAATTATAAAGGGATTGAATTGGATTCATAGATTTTTACCTCCAGTTACCTTTAATTTTGGCAAATTATGCCCTACACTTCCTGTGGGAATAACCGCCCTAGTTTGTCTGGAAGATGCTACTCGCAAGTTCTCGCTAAATCCCAACCCTTGAATGTGAAACGATTATGTTAAGTTGTGCTTTAATTTCTAAAATTAAGTGCTTAATTGACACTTAGACCACACATAGATGGAGGAAACCTACAACAGTGGATATCGTAGATTTGTTTAAAAAGGGCGGACCAGCGATGTGGCCATTGCTTGTCCTGTCGATTTTATCTTTAAGTGTCATTTTTGAGCGTTTGTGGTTCTGGTTGCGAATTTTAAGCCAGGAAAAGGAAATAGTTAATCGCGTTTTGGATGCCGCCCGTGTGGATTGGGCGTCGGCTAGTGACATTGCTAGACAGGCAACCCGTCAACCTATCGGACGGTTCCTGTATGCGCCCCTAAGCCTGCCAAAAAGCGATGCAGAAACCTTCCGACTGGCACTGGAAGCAACAGCAGAAGATGAATTGGCTGGAATGCGACGGGGTGAAAAACTTTTGGAAACTGTCGTTGCCCTTGCGCCCTTGTTAGGATTGTTGGGTACGGTTTTAGGGTTGATCCAGTCTCTACGCTCTATTCGCATTGGTGATTTAGGAACCGAATCCACTGCTGGGGTAACTACTGGTATTGGGGAATCCCTAATTAGTACGGCAGCAGGACTCATTGTTGCTATCACCAGTTTGGCATTCTACCGCCTATTTCAAGGTCTTTTGGTTAACCAGGTCAAAATTTTCCGCAAGGCAGGAAATGATATGGAGTTGCTGTATCGGCAGTCTCCGCCTGACTATACTAATACTACACCTGAAACTAGGGTAATACCTTCGACAATCATACGAGAATCTGCTCGGGATAACTTGAATTCGCCTCGGAAAAAAGGTAGAAGAACCAAGCTTTCTGAAACACCTGAACCCCCGCCAGAGTCTGATTTGTCAGAACCGAAAGATAGTCAATAAAAAAATTCCACGCCCCAGGTATGAGACTAAAACAATGAAAGTGAACCTACATACTCCAGTAGAAGAAGTCCAAATTCAAATCATTCCCTTAATAGATGTCGTTTTTTGTATACTGACATTTTTTCTTTTGGCGGCTTTGCAATTTAGTCGCCAAGAAGAGATTAGTATTAATTTACCTAAATCCAGTACTGGTACGCCATCTACTACTAGTGCTAAACCCAATAATATCGGTTCCAACGCACAAGTCCAACGACAAATATTAACTTTGACTATTGATGCTATTGGTCAAACTTACGTAGACAATGACTTAGTAAAACGAGCACAAATCAGAGAGAGTTTCCAGAAATACCTCCAACAAACTCCCAACGCCATTTTGGCTCTAAAAATCAGTCAGACAGCAACCTACAATGATGTCATATCAATTATAGATTTGTGGCGACAAGTCGGAGGCGATCGCATATCTTTTGTCACTACACCATCTTACTCTAATTCACCCATTTCTCCTGTGCCAACCAATCCTGCTGTCCCAGGAACACCACTTCTACCCAACAGCGCACCCATACCTCCCATTAATCCACAAATCAACCCTAACTTGAATCTTCCTTCAACGCCCAATCTACCTCAGACGAACCAAGGTGTGACTCCAGTTAATCCAGGTACTCCCGTATTGCCTAAAGTACCCACAGCACCTGCTGGGAAAACCAATCCGACTCCCAACAGGTGATTCGGATATGAGGGAGATGAGGAAGAGACTCCTACTCCCTTCCCGCCAGAATATTACCGATTTAAAAAACCGCACCAGGCGCTGCACTACTGTACGTGCATTTGCGCTCTCTGTGATCAGTAGCTTTATATATAAATTATTTATTGGCTGTATGAAAATAATTCAGAACTCAAAATTCAGAAGAATTGTTTATCTAATAGTAGATAGTAGAGAAAGCAGTTTCAAATTTTTTACAAACAAATTAGAGTTGTTGAAACGAAAAATCCACATTCTGTGTTCTGAATTCTGAATTCTGAGTTCTGTTTGACTATTCGTTAGTTTTTGGCGGAGTCACTGTGGTACTCGATTGCTGAGTACGCTGTTCCCGTCTTTTTCGCTCTGCTGAAAGCATATCTGACATAACTATCAAGGCTTGTGACATTTTATCTATGTTAGAGCGGTATATCTCTAAATCTTTATTGAGTTTGTCGTCAGATATATGCAAGCCATTGCCAATTGTTTTCAAAGCCTCAGTGCGTTTCTTTTCGTCTTTAACGAGTTCTGGGTCTGACTGTTCTAATAAAGTGAACAAACCAATTGCAAACAAGCGATTGTATTTAAATTTCTCATTGTTTGCGATTGCTTGCAGTGAGTTTTGAAAGTCAGCATCTCGAGATGAGGGAGTTTCCTGGCTTAACCACGCAATGAGTTCTGAAGCGTTTAAGCTTGTTGCTAATGCTTGCAAACGTTGAGCATCCTGTTTGTAGCGCTCTTCGTCTTCTTCTACAGCCTGAAGCAGGGCATGAAAAATCGACTCTTTATCCCGTTCTGGCAGGTAGCCTTGCATAAAGCGGTCAAAGGTAGTGACGACGCCCAAGGCATAAATAGGATCGTAGCTAAAATCGACATTCACTGACAGCAGGTGCATTTCCACCATTAGCTCTTCCACCACCCGACGATAAATGGTGTTTATCGGGCGGGTGTGAAGGTTGTAGAAAGTTCGCTTAGTATCAGATACGGTACGGACGTTATTCACAAAGCAATTTTCAAGGGCGACGTATTATTATTCTCTCGCTTTAATGGCACTTTGCCAAGTTTAGTTTTCTACTTGCGTCCAAGTCATTCCAAATTCGGGATAATAAATGTTTTGTCGCCATAATAAGCTATGATTGGCGGTTTATTGTGACAAGTTGCTCTTCTATGGAGTTATTCAAGAAGACAGAGTGTAGGGTGTAGGTAGTAGCAACAATTCACGACACTACATAAGCAATCCCAAAACAAATCTGTTTCAATGGAATCTTGGACATCTGACTTATGACTTTTTCACCGCAACTACTCGCCCTAGCTCATTATCTTGCTGGTGAATTTGATAATCGAGAACAAGCTATTGCAGAGTCTGCTTGGTATGTTCACCTGCGTTTGTGGCAAAGACCAGTTCCTCTATTTCAAGAAGACAGCCTGACACTATTTGCCGAACAAGCCAATATTGTCAATCTAGATCGACCTTACCGTCAGCGCATTATCCGGCTTTTACAAGAAAGTGAGCCTGATGCACCCCTAAAAGTGCAGTACTATATGCCCAAAAATCCAAGTAGCCTTGTCGGTGCTGGTCGCAACACAGCTTTACTTAACACCCTGACACCCGACAACTTAGAATTACTACCAGGCTGTGTGCTCAACGTTACCCAGCAATTGTTAGCTGCCAATAACTATAAGTTCGAGGCTACCCCACCTCCAGACACTCGTTGCTGCTTTACTGTTGATGGCAACATCGTACAAGTTTCCTTGGGCTTTGAGGTGACTCAAGATAAATTTTTCAGCTACGACAAAGGAATTGACTCTACGACTGGAAAAGCCACTTGGGGAGCGATTTTGGGACCCTACTGCTATGCAAAGCGAGAACAGTACTGTTTTTAGCTGGCGATGCTACGGGGTCCACCTTCTAAAGCCTCTTCCTCGGTTTCAAAGATTTCAAAAACTGTATCCATCATAGTGACTTCAAACACCAGCTTGGCTTCTGGATGCAGATTACAAATCCGAAAACTGCCCTTAACTTTATCAGCATCGCGCATTCCAGCTACCAAAGAGGTCAGACCAGAACTATCTATGAAATTCACCTGACCAAGATTCACCACCACATGACGACTGAGTTTAGAGATACACTCCTGCAACTTCAAGCGAAATTGCCAAGCAGTGCTAATATCCAGGCGACCAGCCGGTGTTAAAACGATGACGGTATTGCCGTCTTGGGTTGTATAAGTTTTTTGAGCTATGTATATCACTGAACTCCCCCTAACACTCCTTTAAAAAGAAACTGTGGTTTGACATTGCTTGAAGCTGGCAAAAGCTACAAGTTCTGTTTTTCGACTCATCTCCACCTTTTTCTACTGGAATGACGACCTAGACTCTGTGAGTGATCTGACCTGGTATGGCATTGCGTGATGCTGTAGCCTGATATGAAAAAGCTACAGCAACGACTGTCATCTTTATTGCTAAGTGCTTCTATTTAGTAGTTTAACTTACTAAAGAAGTGGTGGGTGCTAAATGGTGAGTACCATTTTTTGCTATTTAGGTTCTCATAGCAATCTGGATTGTTAGATGGTTTATACTCGGTACTCGGAACTCATGACTGAGAATTACTTAGTATCCAGTTTACCCAGTCTTGAGGCTTGAGGAAGGTTTCATACAACTGAGCCTCGGGGGAATTTGGTTCAGGCTGATAACCGTATTCCCAGCGTACTAAGGGTGGTAGGGACATGAGAATTGATTCGGTGCGTCCGTTAGTTTGCAGCCCAAAAATGGTGCCTCGGTCATACACCAAGTTAAATTCTACATACCTTCCCCGGCGATACAGTTGAAAATTCCGTTGGCGATCGCCATATTCCATTTTGTGCCGTCTTTCCACGATCGGGATGTAGCTTGGTAAAAAGGCATTGCCGCAGTCTTGTGAAAAAGCAAACAACTGTTCCCAAGTGCGTGGTTCTGGTGTCCCAATTTCGTTGCTGTAAATAGCTGCTGCACCATCTGGATGAGGACCGCGATACAATCCACCCAGACCATCTTGATAATCAAAAAACAGTCCGCCAACACCCCGCGTTTCTCCTCGATGCTTTAAGTAGAAATACTCATCACACCAACGTTTAAACACTGGGTAATACTCTGGATTGTGAGCATCACACGCCTGCTTCAGTGTTTTATGAAAATGCACGGCATCTTCGGCAAAGGGGTAATAAGGAGTTAAATCCGCACCGCCACCGAACCACCACACGGGTCCTGCCTCAAAGTAGCGATAATTGAGGTGAACGGTCGGCACGTAAGGGCTGCGTGGATGCAACACCATTGAAGTGCCTGTGGCATAAAAATCGTGCCCTGCTGCCTCTGGGCGCTGCGCTAGTATCGAAGGCGGTAGATGGGAACCCCAAACTTCCGAAAAACCTACCCCAGCTTGCTCAAATATTGCACCCTCACGCATAACGCGCGATCGCCCTCCACCTCCTTCTGGGCGTTCCCAGGCATCTTCTTGAAATTGCCCCACACCATCCAGTTCTGTCAAGGTTTGAGTGATTTGGTCTTGCAACTGTTTCATAAACTGACTGACTCTAGCTTTCGCGTCAGTTGGCAGGGTTTGAGTAGATTCTGCCCGCATTGTTGGGGTTTGGAAGTTCGTCACCATAGACTCAAGAACCATTTATTACAATTTTGGTGAAAGCCGCAAATTTTAAGTTGAAAATTCACGGGCAACAGACGCTATAAAGCAGGCTAAAATTGCCCAAAGAGCTATCCTCTCTATAGTCAAGCATTTATATGACTGATGGGCTTGGCTACAGATAGTTATTTTCCCTCAAATGCGTGTATGCTTGTGTGTTTATTGTTTTTTTTCAAGTTGTTTATATTTATGTAAAGTTCTAGGATTGATACTAAACTCCCAAAAGTCAGTCTACAAGCACTTTCAACTATAGGAAATCTCAACTGCTGTCCAAAGAAGAATTTATTACCACATCCGCACTCAAAGGAGGCAAAGATACGGCGCTTACGGATATATATATGAAACGGTTGTTCCTCTTGCAAGGTTTTCACTTACAGCATCAAAGGTCGAACCAACTTGTTCAACAAGATCCCTATATCAATTTTATCCGCCACGAATCGGGGGTTATACTCCAGCATTCAAGTTGGCGGCGTATATGTCCAATGGCGACTTGCTATGCTGAAGGCAATTTTGAGAAAGTTGAATGCAAGGGAAGATCCCAAATGCTGAGTATGCCAGAGTTACAAAAAGCCTGTAGCGAGGAGGAATAGGAAAATGCGAGGTTGGTTATCCAAATTCATCCACCGCAAACGTCGGCGGTTTTGTGCTTCTCTGGTACGGACGTATCGAGAAATTAGTTCTGCTTCTGTGGATGAACTGTGGCAAAAAGTCGTTGACATAGCAGATGTTTCTTGGCACCCAATGCTAAAAAGCACCAACGTTCCCTATGGATTAGTACCTAAACCTGGGCTGATTTATCAAGCGGTCACACGCTTATCACCAATTCCCATCCGCATCTTTGTAGAACGCGTCAATCCCAGAGAGTTGTTGACTGTAAGAGTGCTGGCAATTCCAGGTGTAGAGGAACGGATTACTTACAGAGTTGAGTCTACAGTTTGTGGGACTTGTGTGTCTTATTCCGTAACGCTGCGTGGTTGGTTATCACCGTTGATTTGGTCTTTTTCCCGTCCCTACGCGGATCGCGTGGCGCGATCCTTAGTTGAAGCAGTAGAGGGAGCGACATTGCAAGCAGTGTCAGGAAAGAGAAAATCCCTCAAAGATAGTTGTTTTGATTTTTAGAGGCTGGGGACTGGGGACTGGGGACTGGGGACTGGGAAATAAAGTAAAAAGAACCAAGTTAAAAGTAAAAAGAAAGAACAATTCAATATTTCTTTTAACTTTTAACTTTTAACTTTTAACTTTTCTTCCCAATCCCTAATCCCTAATCCCTAATCCCCAATCCCTTATTAAAGTTAAGATTCTAATAGATAAGAATGACTTTTTGTTAAAAATTGTTGCGGCTCTAAGGCAAAAAACACTATGTATGATGTCCTCGATTTCCCTTCAGTCCTAGAAGTGTTGCGACCAGTGCAAGATCCAGAATTGCGTAAAAGTCTGGTAGAACTCAACATGATTCGCAACATCAAAATTGATGGTGGAAAGGTTAGTTTTACCTTGGTATTGACAACACCTGCTTGTCCTTTACGTGAATTTATTGTAGAAGACTGTCAAAAAGCAGTAAAAAAGCTACCAGGGGTGACAGATGTATCTGTCGAGGTCACAGCGGAAACACCGCAGCAAAAAGGCTTACCTGACCGCACTGGTGTTCCTGGTGCAAAGAATATCATCGCGGTTTCCAGTGGCAAAGGAGGCGTTGGGAAAAGTACGGTTGCTGTCAATGTAGCAGTTGCTTTGGCTCAAACAGGGGCCAAGGTTGGTTTGCTGGATGCTGACATCTACGGTCCTAATGACCCCACAATGCTAGGACTGGGTGATGCTCAGATGATCGTGCGCTCAACAGAGAAAGGGGAAATTCTCGAACCTGCTTTTAATCACGGTGTCAAATTAGTCTCAATGGGCTTTTTAATTGATCGAGATCAGCCCGTGATTTGGCGTGGACCAATGCTCAATGGAGTGATTCGCCAGTTTCTCTATCAAGTGCAATGGGGAGAATTAGACTATTTGATTGTGGATATGCCCCCAGGAACAGGCGATGCTCAACTTACATTGGCACAAGCAGTACCAATGGCGGGAGCAGTCATTGTCACTACACCCCAAAGTGTGGCGCTGTTGGATTCTCGAAAGGGTTTGCGGATGTTCCAGCAGATGGGTGTACCGGTCTTGGGGATAGTAGAAAATATGAGCTATTTTATTCCACCAGATCAGCCAGAGAAGCAGTATGACATTTTTGGTTCTGGTGGTGGTTCCAAAACTGCGGCTGAGTTGGGAGTGCCCTTGCTAGGGTGCGTACCACTAGAGATTTCCACTAGAGTTGGGGGTGACAGTGGTGTGCCAATAGTTGTTGGCGAACCAGATTCAGCGAGTGCTAAAGCATTAAAGGCGATCGCCCTGACTATTGCTGGTAAAGTGTCAGTTGCTGCCCTGACATAAAAATTACAATTTTCGCCTGGTTGAACTGGCTAAGCCTGGAATACAGATTTTGAGTCGTCCCTAAATTTAAAATCTCACAGTTAAAGTTTAAAAGGATACAATGTTGTTAAAACGTTCGCTTCCCAGAATCCGTTGGAAGCATTGGTTTAAACCTTGGCAGCAAGTCGATTGGTTATTATTTTGTTTGCCAGTCGCTTTGACTATATTTGGCGGCATCATGATCCGCAGTACAGAATTGAATCAGGGGCTGACTGATTGGTGGTGGCATTGGCTTGTGGGTGGCATTGGTCTGACCATAGGTCTGTTTATTGCCAGAATCCGTTACGAAAACCTGGTTCAGTGGCACTGGGTGACTTACACTATCACCAACATCAGCCTAATTGCAGTGATGATAGCCGGTCAGAGTGCTAAAGGCGCACAACGGTGGATTAACATCGCTGGCTTCAATGTGCAACCTTCAGAATTTGCCAAACTCGGGTTGATTATCACCCTTGCGGTATTGTTACACAAACGCACCGCTTCTAGTATTGATAGCGTTTTTAGGGCTTTGGCAATCACTGCTGTGCCTTGGGCTTTGGTCTTTTTACAGCCTGACTTGGCAACATCGCTGGTGTTTGGTGCGATCGTCTTAGGGATGTTGTATTGGGCAAATGCCAACCCTGGTTGGTTGATACTGCTGATTTCTCCGATTGTGGCAGCGATTCTGTTCAGCATTCCTTGGCCCTTACCAATTGTTTTGTTCAACCAGATATCTCTGACACCGTTAGGGTTACTGTGGTCAGGCGCTATGGGTTTGCTTGGCTTTGTCACTATTCCAGGAAGAGGATATGGCATTGGCGGGATAAGCGCAATAATTTTTAACCTTTTAGGTGGTGAATTAGGTGTATTTGCTTGGAACCATATTTTAAAAGATTATCAAAAAGACCGCCTGACTGTATTTGTTAATCCCGAACACGATCCTTTAGGCGCTGGATATCACCTGATCCAATCTCGTATTGCCATTGGTGCTGGTGAATGGTGGGGATGGGGTCTTTTCAGAGGTCCTATGACCCAATTAAATTTCGTCCCCGAACAGCATACAGACTTTATTTTCTCTGCGGTAGGCGAAGAATTCGGTTTTATTGGCTGTTTGGTAGTCCTGTTTGTCTTTTGCTTAATTTGTTACCGACTGTTACATATTGCCCAAACTGCCAAAGATAACTTTGGCTCTTTGCTTGCTGTAGGCGTTTTGTCTATGATTGTGTTTCAGATGATTGTTAACATTGGCATGACCGTAGGTCTAGCACCGGTAGCAGGTATTCCTCTGCCTTGGATGAGTTACGGTCGTTCTGCCATGCTAACTAACTTCATTGCCTTGGGATTGGTAGAATCAGTGGCAAACTTTCGACAACGGCAGAAGTATTAGACGGTAATCATTAGTCTATGGGATTAGTAATTAGTACTAATACAAAGGTAGGTTGAGAAAGATTAAGCTATTAACAGAGAAACAAGCAAGGGGAAAGAGGATGATTCTACCTGGAGCAACTGTTCGCGTCAAGAATCCAGCAGATATCTACTATCGTTCTGAAGGACTCGTGCAGCGGGTGAGCGATGGCAAAGTCGCTGTCCTGTTTGAAGGTGGTAACTGGGATAAACTCATTACCTTTCGCCTGTCGGAATTGGAACTTGTAGAAACCACAGCAGGACGTAAGAAAGCCAAATAGTCATGAGTCATTGTAGAGACGCGCCATGGCGCGTCTGTACATCTTTGTTTTAAAGACTTTTGACTGATGCATACAGTTCACAGGCAGGATGCTCACTAGCGCACGCTCATTGGTTCTTTTTGAATTTTGAATTTTGAATTTTGAATTGGTTATGCGCCTTCCCCTGCCACAGTTTAATAGAAGCGATCGCCACCCAAATCATATTGCGGAGGTGATCGAGACTTCTAGTTGCGAATTTTTAGCTCAGTGTTTGGAACCAGAAGATTTAAGTTTTCCCTCAATGCCTCCGTTTGGCAGTTGGGTGCGTTCTGTTGATGAAGAATCGGGCAATCAAATTTATGCTGTGGTGTATTATGCAACTACGACGACCGTAGATTCCGTACACCGGGCAGTGGCTCTGGGGTTGTCTCTACAAGATTTGCGAGAGGAGCAACCCCAGATATTTGCTATGCTAAAAACAGAATTTCGTGCTGCAATTGTAGGATGGGTGCAACCCGCAGATACGAATTTTTCCAATGCTCGGGTGTACCAATATCTGCCTCCTCGTCCCCCACAAGTTCATCAAGCAGTTTACCGATGTGAACACGAAGCAATCATTGAATTCACCGAAGATCTGGATTTTGTGCGGACACTACTTTCTGTAAACGGTGCCCCTGTGGATGCCTTAACCGCAGCCGCTGTTCGAGAGGTGTATCAGTTACGTAAAGCAGATCGACAATGGCTGATCAAAGCTGGACGTAACCTAAGCGTGCTGCTGAAAGACGACTATGATCGTTTACGGTTCATTTTGAGCCAGATCCACCCATAGGTAGTTAGTTCTCTCGATCATCGTTCAGGTACTCTAGGTAAAATTTTTTGATTTTTTTCCATTAGGGTGACTTTTGCCATTGAATAGATTCAGCAATTACGCTTAAGGTAATCACAGCCTCACTATCCCAACTTCTGCGTCCTACCTATGGAACTCATCTCACAAGTTCTTGCTCTGGAACCCACTGCCCAAGTTCTTGGCAAGGAACCAATCGTTCCCTTCGCTATTTTACTGGTGGTCATTTTAGCGGTACCCATCCTGTTTGAGCGGCTGCAATTACCAGGATTAGTAGGTTTGCTGGCTTCGGGGGTCGTGCTTGGTCCTCACGGTTGGAATTTATTGCAAACACAATCAGCGATGATGACTGTGCTATCAGACATTGGGTTAGTTTACTTAATGTTTGTCGCAGGGTTAGAAATAGACATAAAGCAGTTTCGTCGCACCAAAAATCAGTCGTTGGGGTTTGGCAGCTTGAGTTTCTTGGTTCCCTTAGCAGTAGGAACTTTTGTTGGGCGGATTTTTGACTTTGATTGGAATGCGGCAGTATTAATTGGCTCTTTGTTCGCTTCCCATACCATTTTGGCATATCCGATTATTACTCGCTTGGGAGTAGTGAATAACGAAGCCGTGACTGTGACTATGGGGTCCACTATTTTTACTGATATTGGTGCCCTGATAGTGTTAGCAGTGTGTGTGGCAATGAAAGATGGGCACTTCACCTTTGGGCGGCTAACCATCTTGCTGAGTTTGTTAACTATCTACTCAATTGTAGTTTTGGTAGGCTTTGATTGGGCGGGTAAAGAATTTTTTCGGCGTTCTGGTGATGATGAGGGAAACCAGTTTTTGTTTGTGCTGCTGTCTGTGTTTCTTGCTGCTGTAGGCGCACAATTGATTGGAATAGAAAAAATTGTTGGAGCATTTTTAGCAGGTTTGGCTGTCAATGAAGCAGTGGGGGAAGGTCCAGTAAAAGAAAAGGTAGTGTTTGTTGGCAGTGTACTGTTCATTCCCATCTTTTTTGTTAACCTTGGCTTGCTGATTGATGTGCCTGCCTTTGTGCAAAGTACTGGAATCATACAGTTAACGCTGTTATTTGTCATCGGTTTAATTGCAAGTAAATTGCTTGCTGCAATTCTTGCAAAACTGGTTTATCGCTACAACTGGCAGGAAACGCTAACAATGTGGTCGCTGTCTGTGCCGCAAGTTGGTGCAACGTTAGCAGCAGCGTTAGTGGGATATCGAGATGGGTTGCTTGATTTGAAGGTGTTAAGCAGCGTTATTGTCCTGATGCTGATAACTTCTACTTTGGGACCGCTGATTACCAGTCGGGTAGCCGTAGGTTTGACGAATTCAACAGTTAAAGAGCAACGAATCACTCCGCCTTACCATAAGCCAGAGGAAAGAGACGGAACATACAGTATAGTCGTACCTGTCTACAATCCCCAAACACAGCAGCATTTAATTGAAATGGCGGCGCTGTTGGCACGACAGTCAAATGGCAGAATTGTACCGTTAGCGATCGCAACTGCTTTTGCTCACATGGATGCACCCCAGTTGGAAGCCTCCGTGCGAAGAAGTCAAAGGTTACTGGCAAAAGCAACAGCACTGAGTGATGTCTTGGGTGTAGAAGCACAACCCTTGCTGAGAATTGACGATGCTTTTGCCCAAGGAATTAGCAGGGCTTCTCGCGAACAAAAGGCGAGTTTGATTGTCATGGGTTGGGGTAAACGTACTGGGTTCAAAGCACGTTTATTTGGTAACGTCATTGATAACGTTCTGTGGGCATCCCATTGTCCAGTGGCGGTGACACGGCTGGTGGAATCACCAAAAAAAATTCAGCGCATCTTGGTGCCATTGGAAAATTTGATGACACCTTCATTACAGCCTGTAAAATTTGCCCAGATTTTAGCAGATGCAAATCAGGCACAGGTGACTGTGCTAAATGTTTGCGAACGCCGTACGAGTTCAAGTAAGATTGCTTGGAGGCGATCGCAACTCTCGTTACTGATCTCAAGATTAGCACTGCAAAATCCACCCGAAGTTCAAATCATAGCTCATGAAAATACTGCTCAAGCCATTTTGCAGGCAGCGAGACTATATGATCTCGTCGTATTACCTTTTATACGTAATCGCACTGTTCCTGGTGGGTTAGCTATTAGCGATGTCACAACCGAATTAGCGAAGCAACTCACCTGCTCAATTGTCATGCTTGGAGAACCTCAACGTACTCAAACTGCAGTTGTGTCAACTGAGGTTACGAGTAGCACCACAGCTACGATGTCACAGGGAATTGTGTGATTCAATAGGCGTTAGGCTGCCATTGTAAGTCTAAACTGAGATTTCTGAATCCACAATCGTGAAATCAGAAGAAACGACTTGATGTGTTAGATAGCTAACGCCACTCATTCTTCTTCTTACATTAATTCAAATAAATAAAATTTTCAGCAAGTTTCTTAGTCTATAAAACTTACTTTCCTTACTTTTCCCACCTACTTACAATTGAAACATAAAAAGAAAAAAGTTTTTCCCTTTCTATCTGCTTCTTTTGTAGATGCAAATCAAGACCGTAAACACACAAAAAATTTCAACATAGCCAGTACAAAGCTGCTTGGCAGATATCTACATTTGCATTTTTCATGTTTATTACGATTAGTTTTTGAACCGACAACTACTATAAATCAATACGCTTGGTTATAAGACCAGAACCCTTATCAGAACGACAATGTACAGACGCGCCTCCTCTCGTCTGTACAGAGAACACGAATCCCACCAAAAATCCTTAACTGAACCGTATTGTACTATAAATGAATAAGAAATGTGGATCATAATAAAGTCAAGAAGACTTGCGCTGCTCTAACAAAACCCACCTTCGTACCGTAAAAAATTAAGAATAAGGTGGGAAAAAGAACCAGATGAAATATCTAAAAACTTATAGCCACAGGTGAAGCATCAAGCCAAAACTTGACTAGCTTTACGTAAATAAAAGCTTTATATTTTATCCAAAAAAGTTTATTTTTTTAAAGATTTTGTAAAATCTTGCGTCAAAGCTTACCTTTTGTATCAAATTTTGTTATTTTGCTAATTGAGAATTGAAACCAAAAAGTGCAAATATAACAACAAAGCATCCGGGGGCAAATAGCCAGCTTTAACAAAACCTTCTAAATTACCGAGCAGGGTAAGGTATTTTTGTTTCAAAGCTGGGTACTCTAAATACAAGCGCAATGACGACTGCAAATATCTGTAAATAAGTGGCAAACTATGAGAATTTTGGTGACGGGCGGTGCTGGGTTTATTGGTTCCCATCTGATTGATCGACTGATAGCTGAGGGACACGAAATTGTTTGCCTGGATAACTTTTACACTGGTCACAAACGCAACATACTTAAGTGGTTGGATCATCCTTACTTTGAAATGATCCGCCATGACATCACTGAACCAATTCGTTTGGAAGTTGATCAAATTTACCATCTGGCTTGTCCAGCTTCCCCAGTGCATTACCAGTACAACCCCGTGAAAACAGTCAAAACGAACGTCATGGGGACGCTTAATATGTTGGGGTTGGCTAAACGCGTGAAGGCACGAATTTTATTGGCTTCAACCAGTGAAGTTTACGGCGATCCAGAAGTCCATCCTCAAAGCGAAGAATACTGGGGTAACGTTAATCCTATTGGAATTCGCTCATGCTATGACGAAGGCAAAAGAATTGCTGAGACATTAACATTTGATTACTACAGACAAAATAAAGTCGATGTTCGGGTAGCCCGCATATTCAACACTTACGGACCTCGGATGCTAGAAAACGATGGTCGAGTCGTCAGTAATTTGGTTGTTCAAGCACTGCGGGGTATTCCTTTAACCGTTTACGGAGAGGGTTCGCAGACTCGTAGTTTTTGCTACGTATCAGACTTGGTAGACGGACTGATCAGACTGATGAATAACGACTACATTGGTCCAGTCAATTTGGGAAATCCCGATGAATATACAATTTTAGAATTGGCGAAAACAGTGCAAGAGTTGGTGAACCCGGACGCACAGATTAAATTTGAGCCATTACCTTCTGACGATCCACGTCGCCGTCGTCCCGACATTACAAGGGCAAAAACTTGGTTAAATTGGGAACCTACCATTCCTTTACAAGAGGGGTTAAAACTGACTGTAGAAGACTTCCGCCAGCGTATAAAAAGTACTGAGTCCTGAGTAAAAAACTTGTGGATTCGTTGTAAAAACTTGTTTGTAAAAGATTAACCCCAAAAAGCGAGGAATTGAACAAATGCGTGTTTGCGTCATCGGTACTGGTTATGTAGGCTTGGTAACAGGTGCTTGCTTAGCTCACATCGGGCATGATGTTATTTGTATAGATAACAACGAAGAGAAAGTCAAGATCATGAAGTCTGGGCAGTCGCCAATCTTTGAGCCTGGACTGTCGGATATTATGCAATCTGCTATTAGTACAGGTAAGATTGAGTTCTCAACAGACTTGGCTGCAGGAGTCGCGCACGGGGAAATTCTGTTTATTGCTGTGGGAACGCCACCTTTACCAACTGGGGAAAGTGATACGCGCTACGTTGAAGCGGTTGCTCGTGGTATTGGTGCCCATTTAAACGGTGGGTATAAGGTGATTGTGAATAAATCCACAGTGCCCATTGGTTCGGGAGACTGGGTGCGGATGATTGTCTTAGATGGCATCGCCGAACGCCAGAAAACCTTGATCACCGCTGGTGCCGCTCCAACTTACGATAAGTTGCCTGAGATGACAGCGCAGTTTGATGTCGTCAGCAATCCAGAGTTTTTGCGGGAAGGTTCGGCGGTGTATGATACCTTCAACCCTGACCGCATCGTGTTGGGAGGCAACAGTCCAAAGGCGATCGCCATGATGAAAGAACTGTATACCCCCATTGTTGAGCGCAAGTTTGCAGATAACCCATCTCTACCCCCAGTGCCAGTACTGGTAACAGATTTAAGTTCGGCAGAGATGATTAAATACGCTGCTAATGCTTTCTTGGCAACCAAGATTAGTTTCATTAACGAAATTGCCAACATTTGCGATCGCGTTGGTGCTGACGTTACGCAAATTGCAAAAGGTATCGGTTTAGACTCGCGTATTGGTAACAAATTCTTAAACTCTGGCATTGGTTGGGGTGGTTCCTGCTTTCCCAAAGATGTTGCTGCCCTGATTCACACGGCAGATGACTATGGTTACGAGGCTCAGTTGCTAAAAGCGGCTGTTAGTGTCAACGAACGCCAGCGCGTGCTTGCCATTGAAAAACTCCAGCAAACTTTGAAAATCCTCAAAGGGAAAACTGTGGGATTATTGGGTTTAACCTTCAAACCCGATACCGATGATATGCGTGATGCTCCAGCACTCAACATTATTGAGCAGTTGAATCGACTGGGAGCCAAAGTTAAGGCATACGACCCAATTGTTTCTCAAACTGGTATGCGTCATGGTCTGACCGGTGTGCTGGTAGAAACCGATGCTGAAAGACTTGCCGATGGCTGTGATGCTTTGGTAGTTGTGA
Source organism: Scytonema sp. HK-05 (assembly GCF_963872035.1). Lineage (NCBI taxonomy): Bacteria > Bacillati > Cyanobacteriota > Cyanophyceae > Nostocales > Scytonemataceae > Scytonema > Scytonema sp. HK-05. The sequence continues at coordinate 19,743 of NZ_CAWMYC010000092.1, read as the reverse complement.
CCGAATGGGAGCAGTTCAAAAACTTGGACTACAGCAAGATGGCAACGTTGATGAGCCACCCTGTGATGATTGATGGTCGTAACTTCCTTGATCCTGAGACATTGGTTAGGGCTGGCTTCCAATATGTAGGTATCGGTCGCTGTCGCTAACCCAAGATTTGATTTCTCGTTCCCAGCCTGAGGCTGGGAACGCTCTTTTACAGGCTCTGCCTTCATCAAATGGGGATCGGTAAACAATACCGTTGCTGTTAAGACTTATGCGTGACAATTTCATACTTGTAGAGACGCGCTGTTTGAAGCGTCTCTACATTGGCTAAACCTCTTGCAGAAGTCATTTTATAAAAAATTAGGGATTTTTAGGAATACGCTCAATCTCTGCATAACCACTAAAAATCAGCCGTTGACCTTCTGTTTCTAAACGGTTGAGCCGCATTTTCACCCCATCCAAGTCAAAGCGGTCTAAATCGACCATATTATCTAAAATTTCCACAAGTGCCAAACTCAAGGTTCGTGAGATTTCTCGTTGTGCTTCTGGTACTGAATCAAGTTCAATTTCTGGGTCTTTAAAAGAAACACGTCGCCGCCGTTCAATACCTATAGTGACGGTCATATTCAGCGGTACAAGTTCACCGTTGTTTAAATCAGCCTTGGCTAAAATCCGCATTCGATTTTCAGGTAGTAACTGTACCTGGATTTCAGGAAAAGAGACTGGTTGACCGCCAGATAATGCTGTTAATGCTGGTACAGTAAGATTTTCCAGACGCTTTGTTACCAATTCTGCTTTAAAAGATTGATTGATGCCGGCTTCTAATAGGACGACTTGAGCAATAGCTTGAGTCGGTTGTTTTAGGCGCAGCTTGCCGCTCAAAACGGAGCTAAAGTCAATGGAAACAGCATCAGTTTCTATAGAAATTTCCTCAGCAGCAAAGTCTTTACGGATAACCAAGCCACGACCTTTCATTTTGAAGCTATCGATGCTACCCTGCAAGAGTTTACTAGAGGGAAAGCAACGGACAGAGACTTCCACTGACTCGCTTTGAGTGAACAAGTGGCGAATCGTTTGGCTCGCGACTGTGTTGAGCATTCGCTCTCCCCAGTCACTGCCTTTAGGATCTGTTAAACCAGTAAGTCCGCCTAACATTCGAGTTTAAGTTATAGAAGTTCTCTGTATTTTTGTAACAAATTGTGAAAGATTCAGCAAGTGTTTGGTGATTGATCGTGCTGATGGGAAGGGGTGAGATTGCTAATGATCGAGTCGATAAGTAGGTAAAAATAAGTCTTTAGGCTGAGTTCAACAATCAACTTGCCCTTATATGTTCAATCGCAACAAACAGTGCATCGAGCATCACTTCAAAACTGGCATCAGTTGAACGCTTTAGTGTTAGCAATCCTGCTTGCTCCACAGCAATAAAACCGGAAACTGCAGCATTTACCATTCGCATGACATCAATCAGTTGATTTTCACTCAAGTCATAGGATTCTAACCCCGTTCTAAAGAAGCTGAGGGCTTCCTGAATGATTGGGGAAGCTTCTGGATCGGTGGGTTGTAGTTGAACTTGCATCATCACCCTGTAAAAGGCTGGATGCTTTCGGGCAAAATTACGGGTTGCGTGCCCACCAGCCTTAAGCAGCGCATGAGGGTTGCTCACTCCGGTGATTTGTTGCTTGTAATAGGCAAAAAATCTCTGCCAAATGACTAACACAACTGCTTGGCGTAATGCGGCATTGCCATCGAGATGCTTATAAATTGCGGGTGGCTGAATGCCCAGCTCCCGCGCTACTCGATTCACTCCAAGGGCAGATTCTCCTTCTCGATCAAGGCAAGCGATCGCAGCTTCAATGACATCCTGCCGCGTTAGGGAGTTCTCTTTCTTAGGACGACCCATCAAAAAACCTGATTAGTTAATATAATTAACTAAAAGTTAATACAATTAATTTTATCGAGATCTCAGTTGAGATGACAGCAATCTCGGTTCTTTCGTGCCATTTCCCACACAAGTTACTATGAGCGATCTAGTCTTTACGCCCGCCCATCAGCTTGCTCAGATGATCCGCGATGTCTAACGACAAGCCGCTGAGTCCCAAGGGGACACGCTGCGCGAACGCGTCTACGCACGGTTTCTTCAGTTGAAGTACTGGATGCTTATTTAGCGCAGATCGCTAAACATAACACTAAGCTAAACGCCATCTGTACCTTAGACGAAGAACGTGCCCGTCAACGAGCAAAGCTTGCTGATGAAGCTTTAGCACGAGGCGAGAACTGGGGCATTCTGCATGGAGTGCCGATCACGATTAAAGACACACTTGAAACGGCAGGATTGCGTACTACCGCAGGTTACAAACCCCTCAAAGATTACATCCCTCAACAAGATGCGACTGCTGTTGCCCGACTGCGGGAAGCTGGCGCGGTCATTTTGGGCAAAACAAATCCTGCTGAACTGGCAAGTGACTACCAGGGCATCAACGATTTGTTTGCCCGCGTTAACAATCCCTGGAATTTGAACTATACACCCGGAGGCAGTTCCAGTGGCAGTGCGGCTGCGGTTGCGGCTGGTCTTTCATCGTTGGATCTTTGCTCGGACTTTGGCGGTTCGATTCGTCAGCCCGCTCACTTTTGTGGTATGTTTGGACTCAAGCCGACTGATCGCCGCGTTCCCACAACTGGACATATTTTGGAAGTGCCAGGAATGCCCAAGTGTATTCGTCAAATGCTTACAGTTGGCGCACTTGCCCGTTCTGTGGAAGATTTGCACCTCTGTCTGCAACTTATTGCAGGTGCGGACTTGTATCAACCTGAGATTCCACCAGTTCCACTCGGTTCGCCCAGTACTAAAAGCCTTCAGAATCGGCGAATCGCTTGGGCAGATGAATTTTCTGCCTTCCCGGTTGCCTCGGAGATTAAGTTAGCAATTCAGTCTGTTGCTAAGATTCTGACTGATGTCGGTACTCAAGTTGAGCATTGGATACCAGAATTTGATTTTGTTGCTGCTTGGCAGATCTACTATGCCGTTGCAACTTACAATGTCCTCTACTCAGAACCTGTTAACTTTGATACTGAGTTCTTCCGCAAGATGGCTTTTCTGTTTCGTGAAGCAACTCAGGGCGATCGCGCATTGCGAAAGCTCAGTAACGTTCCTGGAATGGTTTTCCCTATTTTTCTCAACCCAAGCCTAAAAGGTTATTTTGAAGCGTTGAGCCAGCGCGATCGCTTGATTGCTCAAATGGACAGGGAACTAGAGCAGTGGGATGCATGGCTATGTCCCGTTGCAATGACCCCTACATTCACCCATCGCGCGAAAGGTCAAGCGGTGACAGTAGAAGGTAAAAAAGTCCCTTATATGATGGCATCAGGTGCTTACACAGTGCCATTCAATCTCACTGGGCATCCAGTGGTTGTGATACCCATTGGACAGACACTGGACGGATTACCGATTGGAATGCAAATTGTTGGGAAACGATGGCGAGAGATGGAATTACTGGCGATCGCTCAGGAGATTAACAAAGTGGTTGGTGGCTTCCAACACTCATCTGGTTATTGAGTGGTTAATAAAGTCCAATATAGATGCACATTAACCGATTTTTCCGTAAAGTCCTGATAGGTGAAAGTAGTATTAATCTGCGATTCTTTGAAACGGCAGCAACAAGACCATGCGAAAAATACGGTTGTTCATTGCCTCTAGTCTTGACGGATACATTGCCAGGACATCAGGAGAGGTAGATTGGCTATTCACCGACTCTGACTACGGTTACAAGGAGTTTTTTGACCAAATAGACACAGTACTGATGGGTAGTAAAACGTATTACCAAGTCTTGACATTTGGGGAATACCCATACAAAGGTAAAGAAAGTTTTGTTTTCTCAAAAACTGTGCAAGCTGAAACAGACAACAACGTGGAATTTGTCAAGGGTAATTGGAAGGGCTTTATTAACACATTGCGTCAATCAAATGGTGGTGATATCTGGTTAGTTGGGGGAGCACAGACGATTCATTATTTCATGAAACACGGTTTTATCGATGAACTGATTCTCTCGATACATCCAATTATTCTAGGAAGTGGAATTCCACTGATTGTGAATGATCCCAGCTTGGAAACAGCGCTTGAGTTGAAGGATGTTAAAACCTATGATTCCGGATTGCTGCAAGTGACTTACGATTTAACAAGAAAAGCCACAGACAAGGATTGTGTATCAAAAGATATTTCTTGAAATTGAGGATTTCAAGTAAAATTTAGCATTGAAATACGTTGGTTCTGCATAATGCAGAATCAACGATGGAATTTGAAGGGTAGCTTAAATTAGTTCACGTGATGTGTTTTGCCTTCTCACAAAACATCAACTGATAGGATAATCTGAATGAGCCGGACAAGTTCGATGAACATAATATGCTGAATATGCATCTCTATAAGCAATAAGACAAACTATTCAGACATTGTGTGCGATGAACCTGATCAGCGAATTAAAACTAGCATTTGTTAAACCTCTTAGTTGCTTGACACTGTGTTTGTTGACTACAACTGTTACATCACCCTTGGTGCTAGCTGAAACGAGTTATCCGCAGCAACCACAAAGAGTAGCACAATTGGGAGACAGGGAACAGCTGGAGCGATCGCGCCTCATTCAAGAAGCAAATGTTTTGTATAGTCAGGGAAACTTCACAGGTGCAGAGGAAAATTTACGCAAGTTGATCAAGAAATTTCCCAAAGATGCTTTTGGTTATTATCAACTAGGGAATGTCCTTTATCAACAAGGCAAAGCCGAAGAAGCAATTACTCAATACAAAGAAGCTATTCGTCTCAATTCGCGCTATGCTCTTGCTCATAACGGAATGGGCATTGCTCTTGCTAGCCAAGGTCGTTTACAAGAAGCCATTGCAGAGTATCAAAAAGCACTAAAAATTAATCCCGAATATGCGGATGCGCTGGCAAGTTTAGGACAGGCGCTGTGGCAGCAAGGCAACCGGGATCAGGCGTTGGCATCTTTAGAAAAAGCTGCGAATATCTTCAAAGCACAAAATAGACCTGATAAAGCTAACCGAGTTGAACAGCTTTTGCAACAGCTCAAGGCAAATGATGATCCCTCGGTATCATGAAATAAAGTGCAGAGAAAATATTCTTAATGCATGTGGCATAAACACTCCCGTCTTAAAGAGATGTGAGCATTAGAATGAAAGTCAGATAGATGCCTGGTGAAGCCTATGACTTCGATAAAGGACTGAAGTTGAGCGGCAAAAGCGGGAGACTATTGTAGAGAAGTTGCGTTCGGCGTTCGCGCAGCGTGTGCAAAGCACTCAGCCGTGTCGAAGACTCTCGCTTTCTCCTGAACAACTCAAAACATTGGGGATTGACCCAGAAATGTTGGATTAGAATAAACTCCACAAAGGAGATTGAAATGAAGGTGTTGAAACTAGCAAAAGCAAGGGTAACTCATGGTGGAATTTGTGCATCTTTATTTTTGACTTTTGCTCTCGGTACACCTTTAGCTATTGCTGCCAATAAAGCTGGTGACTATCGACAATTAGGGCTTTTATATCGTCAACAAGGACGGTATCCTCAAGCTATTGAGGCAATGCAAAAATCTGTAGAACTCGAACCCGAAAATCTTATGGGACGAGTTAATTTAGGTTGGACATTGCATTTAGCTGGACATGAGCAAGAAGCAGCACAATCTTTATGGCAAGCAATATATCAAAAGCCTATGTTTGTTCCTGCTTATAATGCTTTAGGAATTGTTTATCTCGTTGATAGCAACTTAACAGCAGCGGTGCTGGTTCATACTTGGGCAGCAATTCTCAAGCCAGATAATGAGATTGCTTATTTTAACTTAAGTTTAGCCTTGCATCGGTTACAAATTTATAACTTAGCGATAGCGACAGCTAACCGTGCCGCTATTCTGGAACCAAATAATCCTCATCCTTTGGTTGCTAGTGCGATCGCCTATTGGGATAATGGTGACAAAGATACTGCCAAAAAAGTTTATACCAAAGCCATTAACTTAGATTCCAGGTATAGCGATAAAACTTTTTTAAGTCATCTCAAGCAAGCTGCTTTTAGCCAACAGCAAATTCAAAAAACAGAGCAAGTATTGTCTAACAAAGTCAATTGACTCTTGTATAATATTATGTTCCGAAAAGTAGCCATAAGAAAAGGGAGCATCCCAATGCATGCAAAAATACCTGGCGATTAGAAATCGCGGCTATACAGGCTAAGTCCGCCTACGCGGACTAATTAGAGCCTGCGGAGGCAGGCTTTGTTTGTGTAGCCCCAGACTTCCAGTCTGTTCGCGTAGCGTGCGCCTTAGCGCATGGGCAATTTATACATTTGGGATGCTCCCTAAGAAAACTTGTTTGTAGTAAGGACTTTAGTCCAAGATTTAGTTGAAGAGGACGCGCATTCCTCACTACAAATTTATTAAGGCTTTGTGTGTGTCGCCTCAGCCTTCTATGGTATTGAGTTTCTAAGAATTTTTTCAAAAAGTCTAATGACCAACAGCACCACCCGTAGGCTTAACTTTTTTTAAGAATAAAATAGCAATACCACTGACTAACAAGGCAATGGCAATAAAGTAGAAACAATCGTTAAAAGCATTTACGAAAGCTTCACGACGCACTATATTATCAATAGCTTTTATTGCCTGGTCTTGTGCTGTACTCAAATCAGAACCACGACTGGTAAAATACTGTGTCATTTGGTTAATTCTCTCTTGAGTAGCTGGGTTATATATAGATATTGATTCCCCTAATCTATTGGAGTGAAATTGCTCTCTATTAGTTAACAGAGTCGCTAATGCCGCAATTCCCATAGAACCGCCCATATTACGCATCATATTAAATAAACCACTTGCTGAACCTGCTTCTTTCGGACTCAAACCAGCAGTAGCAATAGAAGTTAGCGGTACCATAATGAGTGGTTGTCCCATTGCGCGAACAAGTTGCGACCAAATTAATTGGTCATATCCCGTTTGATAAGTCATCTTGGAATTCATGAATGCACTCACGGCAAATAACGACACACCTACAGCAACCATTAAACGCACATCAATGCGTTGCATCACTTTTGGAAGAAAGGGAATAATAAACAATTGGGGAATTCCTGCCCAAATCAGAACTTGACCAATTTGCAGCGCGTTGTATCCTTGAATTTGAGCTAAATACAACGGCAAAATATAAATTGAACCATACAATCCTACTCCCAAGGAAACATTTACAATACTTGCTAAACCAAAGTTACGATATCGCAAAAGTCGCAAATTAATAAATGGCTGCTTCCGGGTTAATTCAATCCAGAAAAATATCGTAATAAAAATCGCCGCTAATATACTCAAGCGCACAATTAACGCTGAACCAAACCAATCTTTGCGGCTACCCTCTTCTAAAACCACTTGTAGGGAACCTAACCCAATTGCCATTGAAATAATTCCCCACCAATCGCCTTGTTTAAGCAATTGTAATTGAGGCCTTTCTTGCGTGATTCCATACCAAACGCCAGCAAGCATCAAAGCCCCTGGAACTACATTTATATAAAAGCTATAGTGCCAACTGAAGTTTTCCGTTAACCAACCTCCTAATGTTGGACCAATTGACGGTGCAAAAACCGCCGTAATCGCAAATGCGGCTAGCCCAATTGCTTGTTTAGATGGAGGTAAAGTTGTTAGTACAACCGTCATGGCAGTAGGAATTAAAACTCCTCCTGTAAAGCCTTGTAAGGCGCGGAAGACAATCATAGAATTGAGATCCCACGACCATGCACAGCATATAGAAAAAAAGATAAACAAGGCGGTGTTAACTAAAAGATATCGTCGCAGGGAAAACACCCGAGACAACCATCCTGTTAGGGGAATAACGACAATTTCCGCCACCAAATAAGCAGTGGAAATCCAAGAACCTTCTTCTAAAGTTGCCCCCAAAGACGCTTGAATATCTTGTAGAGAAGCGTTGGTTATCTGAATATCTAGTACCGCCATGAATGCGCCTAGCATACTCGCCAAAACGCCAATCCAGGTTCTCAGTGGTACTTTTTGATTGGAGGAAGATTGGGTAGAACCCTGATTGCCTTGGTTGCTAACTGCATTTGTATTAGCCACAGTAGTACTCCAAGTATTGAATGAGAGATATGTTTGTATTTTTTACCCTAACGCTAAAAGGGTGTGGAGAGCATATTGGCCGTAGGTAATAAGTTGTTACGCGTCAGGGAGTGAGGGAGTGACGGGGTGAGGGAAAGGATTTGACGGTTTTCTTCAAAGTTAAAAAAACGTATTTTATAAACGCAACAGCTTAGCAGATTTAGAGTGAAGTAAGTAAGTCGGCGCAAATAATCATCACTGGTTTGTAGTAGCGCTTTAGCGCTGTTCGCGCAGCGTGGCGTCAGCCATAGCGCTACTACGAGCCAAATACAGAGATTTTACTTTTCTTTACATAGTTTGGTTTTTTCTTGCCGACTTACTTATGACCGACAGGCGATCGCCTGCATAATCTTTAGACTTCTTTGCGCTACTTTAGGTACAAAGTCTTCTTCTATTTACCGACTGTGTCTTCAGCTTGGAATGTCTTGATGGCGTATGCGAACGCCACAATGCCTGCGTGCAGCACCCTCGATATTTCCGAGTGCGAAACAATGCCAATCTCATCAATCTTATTAGTAGGCAGTGGAACCGTCAGTGACGCTTCGGGAACGATCCGGGCATCCATTGTCGTGAGCGTTTCCCTTAGAGAAGCCTGTGCATATGTCGCCCGTGGTGACGCATTGAGCAGTGCGACGGGTTTGCCCACGAGTTCTCCGCTGCCAACCACCCAGTCGAGGGCGTTCTTCAACACGCCTGGCACACCATGCGCATACTCTGGAGTCGAAATCAATATGCCGTCAGACATATGTAGTTGAGCACGAAAGTCCATCACCGAAGACGGTTCAGATCCCTCAAGATCAGGATTGAAGTGCGGCAGATCGCCGAGACCCCCATAGACAGTAATTCCAACCCCCTCTGGTGCCAAGGCGATCGCAGCGCGAAGCAGAGCTGTGTTTGATGAGGTAGTCCGAAGGCTACCTGAGATAGCAAGAATCCGTATGACTCTAAATTCTTTTATCATGTGATAGTGTTGTCAGAGGAATTCACAGCCCTATACAGATATACTTAAATCTTGCACCCTTCTCAACAAGAGCCAGAGGCTCTAATATCTCGTTACCAGGTTGAACCTGGTAACGAGGGTTTGGAGGCTGAGCCTCCTCACTGTTGCAACTCGAGGCTTGATTTCAGCTTTCACCTTTTAAGATTTTGCAGTTGTTAAGATACCTTTTTGCTCATAAATTACGAATACTAATTTCCTTAAAGCAGGTAACTGTTTGGCAAAATAGATAGACCCTAAAATACAAGCAATACCATCAATAATTAAAGTGTAAGGAGCGCCGATTTTCTCCGCTAATGCACCTCCCACTAAATTACCAAAGGGTATCATTCCCAAAAATGACATTGTGTATAAGCTCATAACCCGTCCGCGCTTATCCTCGTCAACAATTGTTTGTAAAACTGTGTTGCTACCAGCAATTTGGATAATTGTTCCGCAACCAACAAACAACATTGTCAGCAAAGAAAGTGGAAGCAAGCGCGACAAGGCAAAACCAATCAAACCTATTCCTAAAATTCCTGGACCCAAGACAATCAATTTCCCAAGTCCCACAACTGTTTGCCGCGTAGCTAAATAAATACCACTAAATAGTGCTCCGACTCCCGACGCTGCCATCAAAAAACCTAGAGTTTGTGCGCCACCTTTGAGGATTTCTTCTGCAAAAACCGGAGCGAGAACGGTATATTGCATTCCGAAAAAGCTGACTAAAGCTGATAGTAATAACAGTGCCCGAATCGGTGGGAAGCCAAAGGCATACGCAAATCCTTCTTTAATTTGTTGCAAAGGATTGACGTTACTTACTGTTGTTTTCCAAGGTTTAAATTTCATCGCCAACAAAGCGAGAATCACGGCAATGTAGCTTAAACCATCAATTAAAAAACAGTAAGCTGCACCGACTTGAGCAATGAGTAAACCACCAATCGCAGGTCCAATTAACCGCGCCCCGTTGAACATAGTGGAGTTGATAGCAATGGCATTTGCTAAATCGTCTCTGTGTTCTACCAACTCTGTCACAAATGCTTGTCGTGCTGGCGCATCAAAGGCATTGATAAATCCTTGTAACAAACTCAACGCGATAATGTGCCAAATATGAATTACGCCTGTAAACGTCAGAAATGCTAGCGCCAACGACTGAATCATCGCCAGTATTTGCGTGCCAATAAGAGTACGATGACGGGAAAAGCGATCCACAAATACCCCGCCAAAGGGAGTCAAAAAAAAGCTAGGAACTTGACTGGTAAATCCCACAATCCCTAACATCAATGGGTTGTTGGTTAAGTGATAAACTAACCAAATCGTGGCAAGTTGCGTCATCCACGAGCCAATCAGGGAAATGCCTTGTCCGGCAAAAAATAGTCGATAATTCCTTGACCTGAGTGCTGGTAACAGTGGTCTTCTCTTTGCTTGTGCGTTCATTAAAGCCTTAGTTTATACCAATCTGATATCCTTTCATAGATACCATTTGACCTCTCACCCAACCCCTCTCTGGGGGCGGAGTAGGATACCACTGCTTTCGGAAGAGGTTTGAGAGTTCAGGTAAGATTTTTCCTTATCCCCTCTACCGTATCCCCCTCGTACTACTTAACTTTCACACTGACTTCCGCAGACATCCCTGGTGCAATCTGCGATTCGTAGCCTTTGACACTCTCAGAGTCAAAAACAATTTTTACAGGAACACGTTGCACAATTTTCGTAAAGTTACCTGTGGCATTATCCGGTGGTAAAAGGGCAAATTGCGCGCCGGAGGCTGGCGAAATGCTATCAACGCGACCCTTGAAGGGATGATGGGGTAAAGCATCGAGCTTAATCTCCACTTGCTCTCCTGGCTTCATGTCTTCCAACTGGGTTTCTTTGAAGTTGGCGACTAGCCAATAATCGTTATTGACGATCGCCATCAAAGGTGTTCCTGCTTGCACTCGGTTGCCGACTTCGACTGTTTTGCGCCCTATCCGTCCGGCAGCAGGTGCGGTAATGTTCGTGTAGGAGAGCTGCAACTGTGCATCTTTCAAGGATGCTTCTGATTGAGCGATCGCTGCTTTTGCTGCTTCGTACTGGTTACGGTTCACGTTTGTTTGTTGTCCGCTTGCAGTCGCTTGTTGCAATCCACCTTTGGATGCTGCCAGTTTTGCTTGAGCACTTGTTACGCCTTCTTGTGCTTGTGCTAATTTTGACTGTGCTTGAGATACCCCTACTCTTGCAGAGGCTAACCGCGCTTGTGCTTGTTGCACTCCTTGTAAAGCCGCATTTCTTTGCGCTAAAACCACATTATACGCTGCTGTGGCTGTCTCTAGCTGCTGGCGGGCAATAGCCCCTTGTTGAAACAGAGTGTTGTAACGGTTGTAGTCAGCTTGTGCTCTTTGTAAATTAGCATTTGTTTGTGCTACCTGCGCTTGTGCTACGGGAATTCCCGCTTCAGCTTCTCTAACAGCAGCTTCAGCCGCTGGGATACCTGCTTGCGCCTCTTTGACTGCTGCTTGCGCTGTGGCGATCGCAGCTAAAGCGTTGCTCACATCGCCTTGCGCTTGAGTTGTCTTACCACTCGTCGTTTGTGATGCTAGAGCAATATTGGCTTGTGCTGCTTGAGCTTGACGCTTTGCGTTTTGCAGCGCCGCTTCTGTTTGCTGCACTTTAACTTGATAGTCCCTAGGATCTAGCTTCACCAATAGCTGTCCCTGTTCCACTTGCTGGTTGTCATTCACCAACACTTCACTCACAGTTCCCGGAATCCGGGTGCTGACTTGGTGAAGATGCCCTGCAACTTGGGCGTTGTCTGTGTCCTGATGGGTAGAAGCATACTGCCACCAGTGATAACCGAAACCTCCAGCAGCTATAGCACCCACACCCAATCCTGCCAAAATCAAAGCTATCGGTTTTTTCTGCTTTGGTGTTTCGGGCGGTTGGGGTTTGGCTTCCTTGTTCTCGATCTCGGGCTGAGTTTCTACATCAGCTTCTTTTGTTGTTTTCAGTGCTACATCTGTCTTTGTAGCTTTCTCTGTTGTCACAGCTTCCAAAGTCTCTAAGTCTTTAACAAGTTCTTTCTCCAGAACTGCAGTTGTTTTATGTCCGTTACGTCCGTTTGAATTGGTAGTGTTTGTGCGTTCCATAATAGTTAAGCCCCTATATTCTTTATGTTCAGTAAATTAATTAGCGTACGAACTATTTGAGGAAAGATATTTAGAAAAAAGGTATTTAATAACTTATTAATTAGGATACGTAATATTATCTGCAAAAGACCTAGGCAAGCGCCTCACCCATTTGGGTGATTCTTAAGATAAGTTAACTATCGTCTTACTCAGAATTTGGGAAAACTGTTCGCGTTCAGCGTAGGAAATACCGCGCATGGCTTGCTCGCGAATTTCTACCGCAATAGGTGGTAGCACTGTTTCGAGTTCTCTTCCTGCATCTGTGAGCCAAATACGCCAGATGCGGCGATCGCGAGAGTCGCGTTCTCGACGAATCAAGCCTCTTTCTTCCATTCGATCCAATACGCCAGTTAACGTCCCTCCCACCTGTTGGAGTTTTTCTCCAATACTGGAAGTCGGTAAGCCGTCTTCCTCCCACAAACAGCACAGAACCACCCAGTGAAAGGGGGTTAGCCCAAACGGCTCCAAACGCTCAGTAAACCTGCGAGCGAGGAGTTGTGAGACTAGTTTGATGCGGTAGCCAACTCCGTATGGTGCGCGAACTTGCTGCCATGACTCCAAATCTTGGGGCTTGTTGGGTTTAGAGACCATTTGTTGACAAAACTTAGCATACGTAATTTTAATATAGCATTATTTGACCAGTTAGCAAGAACTGGTTGCCATTTTCTGATGAAGTCACTAAGCTGCCGCATGCATATGACTTGCCGACTTTGAACTGACAATATAATCTACAATCCAATCATCTCCTTATCAGCCAAAATAGACTAGTACCCTACACTTAATCCAAAAGTCAAAGGTTTTTAGTACAGTATTTCATGAATTCGTAATGTTTTTAAACGCAGAGGAGCGCGCTCGGTAAGCGCAAAGGGACGCAGAGTCTTCGTTTAAGTTTTTGCTATCAAAGAGATGCAATCATGTACTTAGTTGTTGAGAAGTTGAATTAAACTTACTTTTTGTACAGTACCGAGAACCCGATGAGGTTGAGATAAGTTAGCTGCCTGTTCGACAGAAACCCAAGCATAGCCAGAAGTTGGCAGTTGGGAAACTTGCTGGACTCGCTTGCCGTGGAGAGGAGTGTAGAATTTGAGTAACACGTCAGTCTTGCCTCTTGTGTCCACAAAGTTGATAGGAGATGAGTGTAAGACTTGAGCAATTGTTGGCTGTTGAATAAAAGCCTTGACATCAGGGTTGTAGTCGCCTATCAAACCACTGCTACCTGCAACAGCCAAAGATATCCAAGCAGGGACTAACCAACCGGCTAACCAGTAATGAGAAGTCAGAAACTTTTTGCCAAAGCGGTAACGACCAATCCACACTAAAGGTAATATTAACCAACCTACTCCTGATGCTAATGCCAGGGTAGCGTACTTGCGAACTTCCGCATTACCCCAAATAAAAGCGACTATTCCCGCTACGAACAGTAAAACACCTAGTATGCCAAAGGCATAACTTAGATTGCGAGGAATTTTTTTTAGAGACGCGCCATGTCGCGTCTGTACATCCTGGTAAATTTTGCCTAGCCAATTTAACCCGAAAGCAGCAAACAAAGCTATGAATGGATATAGGGAAAGACTGTAGTGAGATAAACGAGTGGAGAAAAGACTCAGTTCAGCAAACAAAATGAGGGGATAGCCAACCAATATCAGTTGGTGGCGAGGAATGGGACGACGAATGAGCAAAGCTAAGCCTAAAAGACTCAAAAAAAACCAAGGAAAGGCTTTTACAGGTAGATTCCAGAAATAGAACTCTAACCCATTATTACCGCGTTCACCAGACCCCAACTTAACAACAAAGTTAATTAATTGCCCAAAACTCGCATTACCGTATCGTAACCAGCTTAGCCACAGCCAGACAAAGGTGGGAATTAAACCTACCACAAACCCCAAATACAACATTGGGTTTGCAAGATGACGATGACGGCGATGCTCCTTTAGGAGATAGGGTAGCAAAGCAATGATGGGCAAAACAATCATAAAGCTTCTGACTAAAAAGCCCAAGCCGAAACTCAAACCGACTAAAAAGCACCAAGCAAAGCGATATTTAGGATGTAATTCAGCTTTGAGTAAAGACCAAATAGCTAAAAGTACTAGGAAAATCATAGGCACATCAGGTGTGCCTAAACGACAGTATTGCAGCCAGAGAATTTCTACACTCAAAATGGCAGCAGCAAGCCAAGCAATCTTTTTTCCAAGGAGAATTTTGCCGATTTCGTATAGAAGTAGTACGCTTAGGGTGCCAGTAATCATACTTGGCAATCGCCCACTTGCTTCAGAGATCCCAAACAGCGTGTAGCTACTGGCAACTAACCAATAGGGACCAGGAGTCTTATGATGAGGAGTTGACCAGGGATGTATCCAATCGCCCTTGTCTATCATAAAGCGCGATCGCCAGGCGTAAAGCCCTTCATCATGTGCCATCAAGCTACTCTCCCCAGAACTGAACACCAATAAAGGGAGTATCCAAATTAACAAACTGACGTGAGGAAAGGCACGCAAAAACCCCGTAACACCCTTGATGGGATGCAGAAATTGTAGTTTATATAACATTGAATTGTGACTAGCCAAATTCTTCCTTTGGCTCATTATATTTTTATGTCTCTTCTTAGAATACGTATGGTGGTAGATCAATTGTTTCCGCCAAACGGTACCTAAATTGACAAAATTTTGGAAAAATTTGTTCTCAACAGACCTTTATGCCGCTTAGACCAGACCAACGCATTAAGCTAGATGATACAGACGACAAGCTGTTCTATGATTATCCCCGCTTCGTCACTCATGTGGACGAAGGTTTTATTCAACAGCTGACAGATTTATACCGCGATCGCCTCAAACCCAACACCCGCATTTTAGATATGATGAGTAGTTGGGTTTCGCATCTGCCTCAAGAGATATCTTTTGCTCATGTTGAGGGACACGGACTCAACGCCGAGGAACTGGCACGAAATCCCCAGTTAAATCATTACTTTGTTCAAAATCTCAACGAAAATCCTCAGCTACCCCTAAAAGACCAGGATTTTGATGCCGTTCTCAACTGCGTTTCAGTGCAGTATTTGCAATATCCAGAAGCGGTATTTTCAGAAATTCACCGCATCCTCAAGCCTGGTGGTGTGGCAATTTTCAGCTTTTCTAACCGAATGTTTTTTCAGAAAGCGATTCAAGCGTGGCGAGAGGGTACAGAAGCCAGTAGAGTTGAATTGGTAAAAGGCTATTTCTCTGCTGTTCCAGGTTTCACGTCTCCAGAAGTGATTGCTCGTGTGTCAACTCTTCCCAATTTCTTACAGTGGATGGGTGTCACGGGAGGAGATCCGTTCTATGCTGTCATTGCTTACCGTAGTAATTAGTCATCGTTATCAAAAACTTCGTCTGATTACAAGCCAAAAGCAGGATCGATAAATTTCCACCGAATGTCAAGCAAAACAAGGAGGCAAACATGAATTTCCCGCGCGCCCGTAGAATTTTTGCAGCTTTGTTGTTATGTTTCTTACTATTTACAACAGCTTGCGCTCCGAAAACACCCGGACGTTTTGACCAGGCACAACAGGAAAGCAGCCAACAAAGAAGCGGTCAAGCGGTTGCGAAAGATGCAACCCAAGGTGGCGAATTTAACAAGTTCTTCCCAAGTCCTCAAGCTGGCTACCAGCGCGTATTTACTCAAGAGAAAAAAGGCTTTGCTGAAGCGAAGTTGAAAAAAGACGGCAAAGACCTTGCTGTCATTTCGATTAGTGATACACAAGCAGTCAAAGGAAGCGCCAACCCAGCGGCAAAATTCGTGAACAGCAGCAAGACAATAGGCGGATATCCAGCTGTGAGCCAAGGGACGACTGGCACAGCTATTTTAGTTGGCAATCGCTATCAGGTGAAAGTGCAATCCCGGGATGCGTCATTTACAGAGGCTGAACGCGAAGCTTGGTTACAGAAATTTAACCTTAATGGTTTGACGCGGCTAGCTAAAGCCCAATAACTCAAAAAAGACAGCTAGGAATTTGGCAACTGGAATCCTGAGTAACCAGAAAATAATATAGGAGTCTATTGTGAGCAAACCGATTCAACAATTGGTTGATGAACTACCAACCAACAACTTGACCGTTTCTGCATTGCGATCGCTCGATTTTGTCGCTCCTGGTGAGTGGCAAAACGTGGTAGGCTTTGTCAACACCATCAAAACTGTGACTGGCGAAACCGACGAAGACCTGATTCAGCAAATTGGCGAACGCGCGATTTATCTCTACAACGACCGTTCTCAGGGATATCAACGAGCCATGTGGCTTTATCAAAGCGTTGATAGCACAGATAGAGCACTTGGTGCAGCCGCTTTGGCGAACAAAGTGGGTGAGAAAATTCCCCTTTTGGGTTTTTTAAATCGGGTGACTCCTAAAGCTGAAAAAGCCCAAACCATCGACTTGTGCCTAAAATTAGTCGCTGAGTTGGTAGCCTTCTGTCAAATTAACGGTATTCCCGGAGACAGCATTGGGGATTTTGTCGCGTCTTTGGGTGAATATAGCGGTGAGTCGTTCATCCGCATGGCTGCATTAGTTTGCTTTGATGGTTTGATACCCTTAGGTCCAGACTTCATTAGTAGCGCACTATCTAGAATTAATCAGACAAGTCCTCAGGAGTTAGAGCAAAACTCGACTTTTCAGAATATTCAACAAGACATTCCAGGTAACAATTCCAGTAGTAAACTGAACTTTATCGGTGAAAGCTTCAACTCAGTGAGTGGTTGGATGAGTGGTCTGGTTGCCTCCAAGGGTTTAACACCACAAAAGGTAGCCAACAACTTGCAAAACTTTATCGACTTTGCTGATGACAAGTTAGACTACCTCGCCGCGTTCCTGGATGTATCGACAAATTACTACGAACATACTGGCACGCAAACCTTGGCACGTCGCTTGATTGAGCGAGCTTCGGCTGAAATTTAACTGAATCGTTTTATAGGTAATTGGTAATACTTTATATTACCAATTACCTCATACAAAATAATTATAAAAAAAATATACTTCTAAAGACGTAATTATAGCAGATGTCATCCGGATGAAGCATACATTTATCTGCGTTTATCTGCGTGCATCTGCGGTTCCTTAATTCTTTAATATATAGCGCTTCTGATTTGAATGAAGTACAAATTTATCTGTGTCCATCTGTGTCCATCTGTGGTTGATTATTTCTTTGGTGTACTTTACAAGGGTTCTTACCGCTATATTGCACCGAATTAAAAAACTAGCGGGTAAGTATTCCAGCCTTCACACGCAAATCAACCCAATGGCTGGTTTTATAACCCAGGTAAGTTACGTATATTAAATCAGGTGATGTGCTTGTTCTTTTTCCGTAAAAGCACGGCATTGCCGTGCTTTTCTTACTTTGGCAAATTGACTTCCTTCACAGTGGCAGACAGGAAAGGTTCAAAGCGTTGAAAATTTTCCAGTTTGTCGAACTTACCTGTTTGCGAACCTGGATCAAAGGCAGTAGTCATCACATAAAGTGCTTTACCATCAAAGGCAACATAACCAAGATGTTCCTCTTGTATTCCACCTTTTTGCTGAATTCCTAAAAACCGATAGCGCATTCCCTGAAGTTTACCAACCGATACCTGTTGTGGAGACTGTACTGAGAAAAGAATACGGTCACTATACAGAGCCCGACGGTCTTTCTCCAAAATATTGTAATGCTCAGCAACCCAAAGTTTAAGTGCTGTTGCTAACTGGTTTTGGTACTTGGGTTTTTGGTAATCCACGTTTGAACTTGGTGGAATACCAGCTTTTGCCAACATCTGTTGAAAATTCGGTTGATTCTCCAGTGGGTAAACTCCTATTTCAACCGTACCCAAAATATTTTTATTTGATGACACGCACAACAGAGGTGCATTTCCATCACAAGCAGCAACTCGCCAGCCAGGAGGGGCAGATGTTTGTCCTAAGATACTCTTCCAGATATTTCCTTGATTTGGTTGAGAGTTGCTAGATGTGGTTTGACGCTGCTTTTGAGCAGCATTGGCTTGTCCTGGTGTTGGCTGTAATGTGTTATTTGAAGACAAGTAGGGGAGAGCGTATTTTACAAATCCTAGCGGTGTGAACACCACCAGCAAAATAACACCAAGCAAGACGTGATACAGTCGTAACATTTTTTATATAGTGCGTGAGATAGCAGATAGTATCTATAAAATTTGTCGATATGTTGTAAAGAGAGTTTATTCTCCAGCTTGTATGTCAAGATACTACTATACCGATACAACTTACATCTCAAGTCAATAAGTTTCCGGAAATGTCCTAGAGAAATAAAAATTGCTCCTGCTACTCATACCGCATACGGTTCAGTAAATCATAAGTAGGGTGCGTTACGGCTTTAGCCTAACGCACCATGTTATATCGCGGTGCGTTAGGCGCTTTGAACATGTTCGTCGTTACAAATGTATCGAAAGGGTGCGCCTAACACACCCTAAAAAAATTTTATTTTTACTTTCTAAATAACCTCTGACAGACATTTAAAACTACTTTTCACTCTGTCTGATAATTGCAGTTATTTCTTCAAAAACTAAGTCAGCAGAGTGTTGGACAACAGGGCTTAACTCCAGCCCAAAACCAAGATTTTCTGCTTCAATTAAATAAACCGTCACGTCTTCGGGAAAGTCCTCTTTAAAAATTTTCCTACCTGCGGCTAAAGCATGATCCCAGCGAAAATCATGCAAATTATAACTGGGTTCCGGTAACGCTTCAAGTTCTTTCCCAGGAACTTTAAAAACAGCGCCTGGTTCAGCACCTGTTGAACTTGCATCAATAATGATTAACTTTTTGCTGCCTCTTGCTTGAAACATCACTTCCATCCCTGCAGTGCCACAATCATAAACTCGCACATGAGGATGAGGATGTTGGGCAAGATATTGCTGTAAGCGTTGGGCAATGAGTACGCCTACGGCATCGTCACTACGGTTAAGATTTCCGCAACCAATAATTGTAAGCATGGGAGGATACTGCATTTATTTTGATTGTTCGTGATATATAGCACTTCTCGTTTGGATGAAGTACAGATAAATCTCGTGTAAATCTCGTGTCCATCTGTGGTTCTCCTAACTTGATGTATTGCACTCAACACCACCAAGCGCTATAGTTCCGCAGGTAACTCCTCAGGAATTAAGAGATAAGCTACTGAGGAATTAAGGCAAACAAGTTATCCCATCTGGCTATCTAACCAATATGAAAATCTTTCGACAGCATGAGCAATATCCTGCCTTTAGTAATAGAGTAAAGTACGAGTACTTTTGCAAAACTAAATATATATAGCAATCCTAAATGATTTCTGAAAAATCTTAAGTATTGTAGGGTGGGCAGTGCTTACCGTATTTTGCCCACTACATCCGGGTTTTGCGTTCGCACTGCCCACCTTACGTGTCGTTCAAAAATCAAATAGGAGCCCTATACCTTAGTGTAAATTTCAAGAATTTTACCGAAAAACTGGGTTTAAAGCCCCGTCCTTTTAGGACGGCTTTTTATTGT